>CAYXMN010000093.1:0-10011 GCA_964465955.1 uncultured Planctomycetales bacterium | reverse complement strand
CGTGCGCAAGCACCTGCGCGCGCAGGAGATCGCGCTGGAGAACCACCTACCCTGCATCTACCTCGTGGACTCCGGCGGCGCGTTCCTGCCGCTGCAGGACGAGCTGTTCCCCGACCGCGACCACTTCGGGCGTATCTTCTATAACCAGGCGCGCCTGTCCGCCAAGAACATCCCGCAGATCGCCGCCGTGCTGGGCAATTGCACCGCGGGGGGCGCCTACGTGCCCGCGATGAGCGACGAGGCCGTGATTACCAAGGAAGGCACGATCTTCCTCGGCGGGCCGCCGCTGGTGCAGGCCGCCACTGGCGAGGTCATCTCCGCGCTGGCGCTGGGCGGCGGCGAGGTGCACACGCGCATCAGCGGCGTGGCCGATCGGCTGGCCGAGGACGACGCCCACGCCCTGCGCATCGTGCGCGACATTGTCGCCAGCCTCAACCGCCCAGAGCGCCGCCGCGCCGGCCGGATCTCGCCCGAGCCCCCGCGCTACGACCCGAACGAGCTGTACGGCATCGTCCCGCGCGACATCCGCAAGCCCTACGACGTGAAGGAGGTTATCGCGCGCCTCGTGGACGGTAGCCGCTTCCACGAGTTCAAGCGCGAGTATGGCGAGACGCTCGTGGCGGGCTTCGCGCACATCGAGGGCTACCCCGTCGGCATCCTCGCGAACCAGGGCATCCTGTTCAGCACGTCGAGCCTGAAGGCGACGCACTTCATCGAGCTGTGCTGCCAGCGCCAGGTGCCACTGCTGTTCCTGCAGAACATCACGGGCTACATGGTGGGGCGCGACGCGGAGCACGGCGGCATCGCCAAGGACGGGGCGAAGATGGTGCACGCCGTGGCGAACGCGGCGGTGCCGAAGTTCACGGTCATCATCGGCGGCAGCTTCGGCGCGGGCAACTACGGCATGTGCGGGCGGGCCTACCAGCCGCGCCAGCTCTGGATGTGGCCCGGCGCGCGCATCAGCGTGATGGGCGGCGAGCAGGCGGCGGGCGTGCTGGCGCAGGTGAAGCAGGAGCAGCTTGCGCGCGAGGGCAAGGCGCGCATGAACGCCGAGGAAGAGGCGGAGTTCAAGCGCCCCACGCTGGAGAAGTACGAGCGCGAGGGGCATCCGTACTACAGCAGCGCGCGGCTGTGGGACGACGGCATCCTGCGCATGGAGGACACGCGCGCGGCGCTGGCGCTGGGCCTCGCCGCGGCGACGTGCGCCCCGGCGGAGGAAACGCGATTCGGCGTGGTGAGGATGTAGGGTTACATAAAAACATCTATTTACGGATTTCCAACGCTATTGTAGCATTCTTTATGGGAAGGCATAATGATTTGGATGACATTCGAGTAATCAGAGATAATACCGGGATTTGGGTTGCTGATTGCATCGACTTGCCGGTGTGTATCGGCCAAGGAGAAACGCAGCAGTCTGCTATAACTGATTTCCAACATGCAAAAGTGAGTTATTCAGCAGTTCTTCAAAATTACAACGAACCGAGTTTCATTGAAAACAATGACACAGTTGCTCTGAGTTCTGTTGAGCTACCTTCCATTTCTCCGAAATTGTGCTGTCGTGCATTAGCTACTTCTAGCTTCAAGGCTAAACTTGAGACATCAACACATTTCACCCTGCTCCGTTCATATTTACCTACAGTTGTAACAGTACCAAAGCAGGATTTAGTGTCACCAGGAACTATCAATGCAATTATTAATCAAGCAGCAATTCCAGATATAGATTTTTGTGTCCGAGCAGGAAGAACACAAGAACTAATTATGTTCATTGTAGGTCCTCAATGTCTTAGTAATCAACGCGATTACAACAGTCATTTGTTTCCAATTGCTGTAGGTTCGAACAACATTGAAGCTGTCAAAATCCTTCTAGATCAAGGTGCTAGTGTCATTGAATATAAGTCAGATAATTATGTAGAGTTTAATGCTCTGACCTCGGCAGCTTTCAATGGATACACAGATTTAGTGAAGCTATTTCTTTCAATCGGGATGGATGTAAACAGCTTTTGGTGCATTAATACCACTGCATTACACGAGGCATGTATGATGCGTTGCGGGCATGACTGTAGTGCTTGGGATCACGATGAGAAATGGGGGGATGAAGCAGATGTTGCCCGGTTTAACGCCACAGTCGCCGTATTGTTGGCTGCAGGCGCTGATGTGAATGCAATATGCTTTGACTGGCCTGGCCCTCAGTATGACTACACACCATTACAATTCGCTGTCGAGTCACGAAACCTACAGATCGTAAAGATGTTGGTGGAGCATGGGGCAGACATGAACATTAAGGAGAGTGACGGTCGAACAGCGCTTGAGATTGCTTATGAGTTCAAGAAGATGGGGCCTCAGTGGGAAAAGGAATACAATCAGAAATACGAAATGGATGGAATAATAGAGTACCTTGAATCCGTGATGAAGTAAGCCAACTTGTCAACCAATTTACTTACTACATCCATTTCTCAAGTATCACTACTTCTCGCAATCCTTACGGCGCTTCAACCACACCACAACGAAGTACACCACGCGTGGGGGCACGTGCTCAATTAGCCCCGCGTACCTTGCACTATACTATTTAAAACCTCACACTAACCTCCACGCCGCCGCCGTCGCCCGTGGGGCTGACGAACGGCGCGATCAGCATGCCGCGCGGCAGCTCCAGCTCCAGCCGCGCCAGGCCGTAGCCCAGGGCCGCCCCCGCCAGGGCGTCGCCCGCGCGGTGCCGGTTCAAGCGCACGCGCGACCAGGCCACCAGCGCCGCCCCGCCGTACCAGTACGGCGCGTCCTCCGGGCTATACTCCGCCGCGACGGTGGCCGCCGCGAACGCCGTTGCCGCGTGCATGCTGGGAAAGCTGTCGTCGCCGCTGCCGTCCGGGCGCTCGACGTGCGTGGCCGCCTTCAGCGCATAGGCCGCCAGCGCCGCGGACGCAACCGCGTCGCCCGTGCGCAGGCACTGGCCCTCGCCGTCCGCGCCGTCCGTGATGAGCGGCAGCAATGCCGCCCCGCCGAGCATCACCGCCGTGCCCCCGTCCGTCACCGCCTGCGCGAAGTCCGCCTCCGTCCCCGCCAGCGCGCGTCCGCCCGGCCACAGCGCGAGCAGCAGCGCGAGGAGTAACGCAGGCGTGAAACAAGCATGGGCGCGTCGTACCATGCGCGGATTGTAGCATTGCCGCCCTGGCGGGCACGGCGGCCCGCCCCACCGAGGACGCCGTTATACTGGGCGCATGTACGACCCGCCAGGCTTGCTCGAACTGCACCGCCGCACCCACCTTGGCACCGCCGCGCTGCTGGCGCATTGCGCCGTGTTCAGCGCGGACGAGCTGGCGCGCGAGCTGCCCGGCTTCGGCTATCCGTCGCTGCTCGAACAGTGGCGGCACATCATCGGCGCGGAGGATTACTGGCTCAACGTGCTGCTCGGCGACTGGGACATCCCGGACTACGCCGCGGCGTGCAACACCGTCGGCGAGTTGGAGGAGCGGCGCGCGGTGGTGGCGCGGCAGACAGCGGACTACCTGGCGGTGCAAACGGCGGCAGCGCTGGGGGCACCGCGCGAGTTCGCCACTTGGCCCGAGGGGCGGCGGCGCGATTTGGTGCCGGCGTTCGTGATCATGCGAACGATCACGCACGCGTTCCAGCACCGGGGGCAAGTTGCCGCGATGTGCCGCATCTTAGCGCAGCCCTGTCCGGCCAGCGATTTTCCGCTCGCGCCGTGAGCAGTGACTTCGCGATTCGGCCTCGCCCCGGCTTAGCTTCCCTCGCGCTCCTGCGCCGCCTGCTTGACCGCAGCAAGTTCCTGCGCCAGATCGGCGTCGAGCAACTCAACGCTGGGGATGGGCGCCGCCTGGCCCTCGAGCAAGGATTGCAGTTTGTGCGTGCCGACAAGCTGCTCCAGGCGCTGGTCAAGGTGCTTTAGCTCTTGCTGGTTATAGCCCATCGCCAGCGCGGTTTTGATCACATCGAGCTTCTCACACACGACGCGCTCGTACAGCTCGCGGGCCTCCGCGCGGTCCTTGGCACGGATCCGCTCAATCTCGACATCCTTGTCCGGCTTGGCCTGCGCGGCGTCCTTGAAGATCCCCAAGAGATAACGGCGCTTGAAGCGCGCGACGAGGATGCCCACGCCTAGACTAGCGGATAACAAGATGGTGATGAACATCACGATCTCAGGTATCGTGTTCACGGCTACTCCTGCAGGCACCCACGCCTTAGCGTCAGACAATGTTAGCATTGAGCCAGGCGGCCTGGCATCCAGCCTGCTTAGCGCGTCAGCCCGCGCTGGCGCGCGAGGTCGCGGTTGACGCGGTAAACCAACCCCAGCACCTTTGCGACGACTTGGTACAACTGCGGTGGAATGGCTTCGTCGAGCTGGACGTCCATCAACAGGGCGACCAGGTTCGGATCGGTGTGGATGTAAATGCCGTGCTCCTTGGCCAGCGCGACGATGCGTTCCGCCAAGTAGCCCTGGCCCTGTCCGACAACCACCGGCGCGACGTCCAGTTTCGGGTCGTAGCGGATCGCCACGGCCTGCTTGCGCGATTTACCACCGCCCGGGCCCGCACTCACAGCTGCCCCACCTCAGCCGCCACGCGGCGGGGCAAGAATCCCGTTTCGCGCACTTCCTCCGTGAACTCGTCCAGGCGCGCGCGGTAAGCCTCCGCGGTGTCCGCTTCCGCCGTGACGATGTCGACGAACAAACCCGGCCCGCGCGTGCGAAGCTGAATCTCAACCTTGCCTTGGCTCGCTCCGCTAATCCGCAGGCGCACGGCGTAATCCTTCTGGTAATACTGCTCGCCAAGCACTTGCACACTGAGCTGCATCGTGGCCGGTTCATCATCCAGCAGCAACGGAAGCACCGCCTGGGTATCCTTGGTCACAGCGCTCTTGACACGTAAGGCTTGGATCAGTTCAAGCGCCTGCGCCAACTCAGGGGGCACCGGCTGTCCCGCAGCGAGGTTGTATAGGTCCCGCAATTCGACCTCGGCTACAACGAGCTCTTCTGACGGGAGCGGGGCGGGACTATCCAAAGGTTGAGCAACTTGCGCAGTGTCCTCCGCCTGCGCTGCCTCATGCCGCCGGCGCGCCGCCAACACGGCATCGCGCAGCACGCGCTCGGGAGAGCCATACAGCAGGCGCAGCTGCTCCTTCAACGCCTGCGCCGTGGGCAAGTCGTCGTCTTCACTGAACCGTGCCAGCGCTGCTTCGACGGCGTCTTCGAGCTGGCGGCTGGCGCTGCGCCGGCGCGCCCGCCCGGACTGGAGCTTGGCCAGGGATTCGGCCAGCAGTCCGGCAAGTTCAGGCGCGGTTTGCGGTAATTGCACCAGCTGGCGCAGGATGGCCGGGCTGAGTTTCAATTCGCGTTCGATGAGGTCCTTGTACAGCGGCATGAAGCTTGCCAGCACTTCCGGTGGATATAGCATCAGCAGTTGAGCCAGGCTGTCGATGCTGCGGTTCGAGACCGCAATCCCGCTACGGATCAGCATCGTTAATGCTTGCTGGTTAGCTTCTGTCGCAGGCAGGTTCGCCGCGCGCAGTAGGGTGGCCACGTCTGCCTCGTATTGCTCCAAGCTCGCGGCAACCGGCAGCGCGAGCTGGAATACCAGCAGCTCGGGGCTGCGCTGGACGAGACGCAGGTTAACCACATCTCCCGCGCTGAATCGAAGGTTGGTGCTGGCTAGAACATACTGGTTGCCGAGCAGGAACTCCACCTTGCCTGGCAGAAGATCGGTGATTTCCACGCGGTAGGTCGTACCCGGCGTAAGCCCAGCCAGCCGCGCCTGTGCGCCCTGCACCGTGACTTGGCTTAACGCCTGGCCCATTCCGCTTACATCCATTTAACTATATATCGTCCTTGAAGCGCTCAGATGCAGCGCCTTGGCCAGCCGAGTTCTGCGATAATCTGCGCCGGTGGTAAGCGAGATTCGAATTGGCGTTGATACCGGTGGCACATTCACCGATGTGCTGCTCGATCCGGGCACTGGTGCGCTCCTGCTCACCTACAAGCTGCCCAGTACACCTGCTGACCCGGCGCAAGCTGTCCTTGACGGCGTGCAGGCGGTGCTGGCGTTGTGGGCCGGGCAATCGCCCGGCCACGGCAAAATGTCTGTTGTATCCGCGGTAAAGCCCCAAGTCATTCACGGTTCTACCGTGGCGACCAACGCCTTGCTGGAAGGCAAATGCGCCAAGGCGGCGCTAATCACTACAGCGGGCTTTGCCGACGCGCTGTGGATTGGCCGGCAGCATCGGCCCGACTTGTATGCACTGGAGCCGGTGAAACCGCCGCCGCCGGTCGCGCGACAGGATGTGCTGGAAGCGCAGGAGCGCGTGCTCTTTGACGGCAGCGTGCAGCTCGCGCTGAACCCGGCGCACAGCGCGGAGCTGGTCGAGCTGGTACGTGCGCTCGGTGTTGAAAGTGTAGCGATCTACCTGCTGCACAGTTATGCTAATCCAGCGCATGAAGCGCAGCTGGCGGCGGCGCTCCGTGAGTTCTGGCCTGGACTGCACGTCACCGTCAGCAGTGAGCTACTGCCGGAATTCCGGGAATACGAACGCCTGGCGACATGCGCCGTCAATGCGGCGGTCGCCCCGCCGATGGTGCGCTACACCAGGCGGCTGGCCCGCGAACTCGGAGAAGGGCGGTTGCGCATCATGGCTTCGGCGGGCGGTAGCCTGCCGCCGGCAGTCGTGGCGCAGCGGCCGGTGGCGACAATTCTGTCCGGGCCGGCAGGCGGCGTGGTTGGCGCGCAGTACGCAGCAGAGCTGGCCGGCGAGCAACGCATTATCACGCTTGATATGGGAGGCACCAGCACGGATGTGGCGTTGTGCGACGGTGCGGTTGGACGGACGACCAGCGGAGAAATTGCGGGCCTGCCGGTGCGGCTGCCGTTGATTGACATCCACACCGTCGGTGCGGGCGGGGGCAGTCTGGCGCGCATCGACGCTGGCGCTGCGCTGGCTGTCGGCCCGCAGTCGGCGGGTGCGGATCCCGGCCCGGCCTGCTACGGTCGCCAGCGCGGCACTCTGCGCCCGGCAGTGACTGATGCGCATGTCGTGCTCGGGCACCTGCCACCTGGGCTAACCTTGGGTGCAGGACTGCGGCTAGACGGCAGCGCGGCGCAAGCGGCGCTTACACCGTTGGCGCAAGCATTAGGCGTCCCGCTTCCTGAGGCCGCGCTGGGGGTGCTGCGTGTCGCCGAAGCCACGATGGCGCGCGCGGTGCAACGCATCAGCATGGAACGCGGTTACGATCCCCGCGACTTTGCATTGCTGCCGTTTGGCGGCGCCGGCGGGTTGCATGCCGCGCGACTGGCGGAATATCTCGGCATCCAGCGCGTATTGGTGCCGCGGCATCCTGGCCTGCTCAGTGCCCTGGGAATGCTGCACGCTGCTCCGCGCTATGACTTCAGCCGGAGCGTGCTGGTGCGGATTGAACCGCAGCGGGGAAAAACCGGGATAGTGCTTGAGCACCTGCCCGTAATCGCGTCCGGGCTTGAACAACTCCGCGCCCAAGGTAGAGCCGCCTTGGCCGCCGATCGGGTGGCCGGCAACGTGCAACAGCTGAAATTCAGCGCTGACTTGCGATATGCCGGGCAAAGCTTCGAGCTGACAGTGCCGCTGTCTGGTGCCGAGACGCTCACGCAATTCGCTGGCCGCCACCAGCAGCTTTACGGCTACAACCTGCCCGGAGCGCCGGTGGAGGTGGTAACACTCCGGCTGGAAGCCACTGGCCCGGCCTACGCCCTGCCCGCCGAAGGACTCGCTCCGCGCGGTGCGCCGGTGCCGGCCAACCTCGGCGTGCGGCATGAAATCTATGCAAACGGTTGCTGGCAAGCCTGCCGCTTCATTCAGCGTGGTGAGTTGCTAGCCGGTGACAACCTGCGCGGTCCTGCGGTAATCCTGGAGTATTCCGCCACCACGCTAGTGCCGCGTGGCTGGAGCTGCGCAGTGAATCCGCACGGTCAGCTCCTACTGACACAGTCGGGAGGGCAATTGGCATGATGGGCGAAACCGGGACTGCAATTGAACTGGCAATCTTCCATCATCTATTCGCCGCCATCGCGGAAGAGATGGGCGCCAAATTGATGCGATCCGCATTCTCACCCAACATCAAGGAGCGGCGCGACTTCTCGTGCGCGGTGTTCGACGCGCGTGGACGCATGCTGGCCCAGGCGGCGCATATCCCCGTGCATCTCGGCAGCATGCCGCTGTCCGTGCAGGCTGTGTTGGAGCGCTTCCCACTTGAGGCCATGCGCCCCGGCAGCGTGTTCGTGCTGAACGACCCCTTCGCGGGAGGCACGCACCTGCCTGATATCACCGTGGCCCAGCCTGTGTTCACGTCAGCCGGTGAAATACCGTCATTGCTCGTCGCCAACCGCGCGCACCATGCCGACATCGGCGGTGCAGTTGCCGGTTCGATGCCGCTATGCCAGAGCATTGACGAGGAAGGGTTGCGCCTGGCTCCCCAGGAGTTAACGGCAGATGTACTGGAACAGATTTGCTCCGCTTCACGCACACCCGATGAACGCCGCGGCGATCTGCGCGCCCAGCTTGCCGCGCTCAAAGCCGGTGAAGCACGGCTGGCGGCTTTGTGCGGCAAATACGGCTTGGCCGAAGTGCTTTGGCGCGGAGAACAGCTCATCGCCTACACTGCGCGCCTAATCCGTCAACTCATCGCGCAGCTACCCGACGGCGTGTTTGAGTTCACCGATTTCCTGGACGGCGACGGCTTCAGTGCGGAGCCGGTGCGGTTGCACTGCGCGGTGCGTATCGCAGGCGAGCAGGCCGAATGCGACTTCAGCAGGTGTGCGCCGCAGGTGCGCGGCCCTGTTAATGCGGTGCGCGCGATCACGATGTCCGCCGTCAACTACGTGTTCCGCTGCCTGGGTGGCGCGGACGTGCCGATGAACGCAGGCGTGCTGGAGCCCATCACCGTCACCACCAAGCCTGGCACGGTAGCGGACGCCTTGCCTCCGGCGGCGGTAGCGGCAGGCAATGTCGAAACCAGCCAGCGCTTGGTAGATCTCCTGCTCGGCGCGCTGGCCCAAGCTTGTCCGGAGCGCATCCCGGCGGCCTCCTGCGGGAGCATGAATAATCTAGCCTGCGGCGGGACGAATCCGCGCACTGGATCCGCATTCACCTATTACGAGACCATCGGTGGCGGTGCGGGCGGCGGGCCGCAACACAGCGGAGCCAGTGGCGTGCATACCCACATGACGAACACGCTCAACACGCCGGTGGAGGCGCTGGAGCATGCTTACCCCTTCCGCATCACGCGTTACGCCTTGCGTCCAGGCTCCGGCGGCGCGGGACGCCAACGCGGCGGCGACGGCTTGATCCGCAGCTATGTTTTCGACGCAGCGGCAACGGCGACGATCTTGAGCGAGCGGCGCACGCGCGGTCCTTACGGACTGGCTGGCGGCGAACCGGGCCAGCCGGGATTAAACAGCCTCACCCGCGCGGACGGGACGCAGATCGCCTTGCCGGGTAAAGTGGAGCTCGCCGTGGAGCCCGGTGACGAGCTGACCATCGAGACCCCCGGCGGCGGCGGCTGGGGCGGATCTGGGTAGTCCTGCCCTGCCCTGCTGCAAACGCGCATACGCTGCCCGTGTATCCAAACCTGCCGCGGGCGCAGCTCGCGGCGGCGTGTGCGCGTAATGGCGGAAAAAGGCGTTGAAGAACGGAGTGAGTGCTTTAAACAGCCCGCCATATTAGTCTGCAACTTGTCCACTGGCCACAGCAGGCTGCCGGTTATGGCTAGCCGCCGCCCAACTCCGCCCGCAGCGATGCCTCCAACGTGGGATGTTGAAACTCGAAGCCCGCCGCCAGCGCCTTTTGCGGCACCACGCGCGCACCATCGAGCAGTAGCGCTTCACCCATTTCGCCAAACAGCGCCTTGACTACTGACGCAGGCACGGCGGCGATCGCTGGCCGGCCCAGCGCTTTCGCCACTGCCTTGGTCAACTCCGCATTGGTCACACACTGTGGCGCCACGGCATTCACCGGCCCGCTCAGCTCCGGCGCACC
>CAYXMN010000092.1:9805-10024 GCA_964465955.1 uncultured Planctomycetales bacterium | reverse complement strand
GCGATGTTGCTGATTCAACGTGAGGGCGTCCCGCCGGAGAAAGTGAAAGAGTTGTTCCAGAACCGCGAATTTTTCAATGAGACGACCTATCAGATCATCAAGGAAAAGGCTCACGGATTGGTAGGTATGCGCGTCAAGGTCACGTACGAAGGCCAGGACAACATGGGAAATGAAGCAGCTGGCGCGGGAGCGGAACCAACCTCCGCCGGGTCCGATACG
>CAYXMN010000092.1:0-9795 GCA_964465955.1 uncultured Planctomycetales bacterium | reverse complement strand
CCAGGTCAACTGGCTGATCCCAGACCAAGTGAGTCAGCGCCGGCTTTCACATCGTGACCGGGCCACCGCTCCGTTTTACCGTAGGCAGTATCGACGCACAAGCGCCCGGTGCTCCGGTAAACCGCAACGGCAACAACCGGACCGGGCGCTTATTGGAGTGTAATTTGCGCTAATACTGCGGGCGGAACTTGAACCACCAAATCAGCAGCGCCACGAGGATTACACCTAGTCCGATCTGGACCCACGTGTTCCCTAATAAATCCATGGAGAACCTCCCGACAGAATTCAGCTTGGGGATTAAATTATAGCAAACCAAGCCGCAAGTAGCTATCAACAGCGCGGGCGGCTCTACCGCTTGCGGGTGGGCTTGACATTATTCTGGCTGTGGTATAATCGCGTTGCTCCGATTCGGGTTCGGTACAATCGAACACCGGTGCTAAGTATTGTAGTTCTTCCCCCCGGCCAATAGGGAGCTAGTGGTTGGGCGGTAATCTATACCCCGCACATCACCAATTGGTGGGGAAGATGTTTGAGGTTTCCCATGTCCGAAACGCTATCTGCGGATGTTCTTTCCAGTATGACTTTGTCACGTTTGTACGAAGTCGCTCGCGAACATAACGTTAAGAACCCCCGCAAATACAAGAAACAAGAGCTGGTAGATCTAATTCTGGCTGAATTGCGTTCCGCGCCTGCGGCTGCGCCCGAACCGGCTGCGGCTGCTCCGGCAAGCGCTCCGGCAAGCGTCATGGAGGAGGCTGGCGCGCCGATGCGCCAGTCCCCGCGCCCGCCGGTAGTGCGCACAGCGCAGACGAAGCCGGAAGAAGATAAGGGCTCATCCAAAGTCTATGGCGATGATTTCACCCCACCCAGCCGCCAGGCGGATGAGAGTGATTACATCGAGGATGAGCCAGTGGCGCCGGCGTTCCAGCCAGGGGCGGACCGTTTCGCCGAAGATCCCCCCGCCCGGCCGTACGGCCCCCGAGCCGATAGCCAGGGCAGCTATCCGTCATCGCAGATTCAAAGCGGCACCAACATGCGCCAAGCGCGCAGGCAGGAACGCTACGATGACCGTAATCGCGATCGTGGACGGCCGGGCCCGCGCCAGCGCACGGAAGGCGGATTATCCCAGGGTGCCACGCGCGACCTTGAAAATTCCACGCTGGCCAAGGGTGTGCTGGAAATCATTGATGACGCGAACTACGGCTTCATCCGCCAAAAGGCATTCCGGCTGGGCGATGATGACATCTATGTTTCGATGAGCCAGATTAAAAAGTTCGGCTTGCGCACCGGCGATTTGGTGGAAGGATTTGTCCGCCAGCCGCGGGAGCAGGAGCGCTATCAAAGCCTCGTCAAAATTGAAAAGGTCAACGATGTCGCGTTTGAGGAGATGGGCGAACGCATCAGCTTTGAGAAACTGACGCCGATTTACCCGCACCAGCGCGTATTGCTCGAAACCGAGTCCCGTGAAATCAGCACGCGTTTAATCGACTTGTTCAGCCCGATCGGACGTGGCACGCGCGGCATCATCGTCGCCAAACCAAAGGCCGGCAAGACGATCATGCTCAAGAAAATCGCCCACGCGGTGGCCAACAACCACCCGGACGTGGAATTAATCGCGCTTCTGATCGACGAACGCCCCGAAGAAGTCACCGACTTTGAGCGCAACATTCAGGGCGAGGTGATCAGTTCCACCTTTGACGAAAAACCGGAAAACCACATTCAGACCGCCGAACTAGTGATCGAATATGCGAAGCGCCGGGTTGAGCAAGGCAAGGACGTGGTGGTACTGCTCGACTCGCTGACCCGACTGGCGCGCGCATACAACCTGACATGCCCGCCCAGCGGCAAAACGCTGTCCGGCGGTCTCGATCCCAATAGCCTGTATAAACCCAAGCGGTTCCTCGGCGCCGCGCGCAAGATTGAATTCGGTGGCAGCCTGACTATCCTCTGCACCGCGCTAATCGAAACCGGCAGCCGTTTGGACGACATCATTTTCGAGGAATTCAAGGGCACGGCGAATATGGAACTGCACCTGTCGCGCGAACTGGCCGACAAGCGCATTTTCCCCAGTGTGGACATCATCAAAAGCGGCACGCGCCATGAAGAGCTGCTGTATGCCGCTGATGAGCTGGAAGTAGTGTGGCGGCTGCGCAAGATGGTTGCGGACATGGACGAGGCTGAGCGTATGAACCGGCTGATCACCCGCTTGTATCAAACCAAGAGCAACCTTGAGCTGTTGATGATTATCCGGAATGCGACAGAATAAGCCTCGTTGAAATTCTGGCGATGCAGATCATTAACATATAAAATGTATCAAGGCAGCTCGCTGCCAGCATTAAGCCGGAGTTCGCCAAGGGATGCGTGAGTCGCTGCTAAAGCCTGTTGCAGAATTGACTCCTGGAGACGAAGTAGCCCAGGACATCCTGGTCGGCACGCAGGTCCTGCTCAGACGCGGCACGGTGCTGACGGAAGCGCACATCGATCGCTTGTATCGGATGAATCTCCCCAGCATTAAGGTCCAGGCCGCCAAAGCGCCTGTGCCCCTGCCCTCGTTCGTCAGCTTGGCCAGCGACGACGAACCGAGTTGGATTAGCGACGGGCAGTTTAGCTTACCGGTGACAATGCATGCGCATGCGCCGTCAGAGCGAATTTTCAGCAAGCGCAAGTCCGTCTTGCGTCAACAGGCCGGGCTCAAACCGCTGGTAGATCCCGTCAAGGACGAAGAGCTGACTCGCAGGCTCGAGGCCGCCTTCATCCAATCCGCAGTGCAAAAGCAGGTGTCCCTCGAGCGCCTTGATAGTCTGGTGCAAGATCTATCCGGTGCGATAAATCTGAACGGGGAGTATATCGATCTCACGCCAGACAATAGGTATCTGCCCTTTAACGATATCGCGCGGCATGGCCAGCACCTTATCGCATCGTGCATGCAGGCGGCCAAAATGTACCGTTTGCTGGTGCGAGAACTGCCGGAAAAGCTGTACTTGACGCAAGTGAAAGCTTATCTCGCCCTAAACAACGTCTTTGTGCTGCTGCCCAGCCATTACTACACGCACAGCTTGACTGCCCATGGGGAAGCGCCGCCGCTGGAGGAAGCCGTCAACCGGTACGTCTACTGGCTCGCCGACCAGCAGTTTCTTCCGCCTGATGTGCTCAACGCCGCCCAGCAGCGCCTGTTGTGCCAGCATCATCCCGACCCGACGATCGCCCACTCCTGCGCCCAACTGCCCTCAGAGGCCCAGCGCCTGGGTGTGGCAGGCTTCTATTGCCAGCGCTTATATAGCCTGCCCAACCGGCCGCGGCTAGCGCCGCACGATGCCGCGCAGCAAGTGGTGCAACAAGCCGAACGGCTGTTTGCCAGCAAGGAAGCGAACCTCTTCCTCCAGCGCATCGGCTACTTCCCGCTGGGCTCGCTAGTGGAATTATCGGATGGGACCTTAGCCCTCGTCGTGCACCAGAACCGCAATGCCTTGCTTAAGCCGGTGGTGCAACTTGTCACCGCCGACGGTAAGCTAAACGGCGAGCACGATTTGATGCAAACCCGTGATCTTTATATCCGGCGCCAAGTGCTGGAGTATTAACATGACTCGCTTATCTAAGCTGGGCGTGATCGCGGCAGGCGCACCTGCCCATGCTAGCTTAACGGCGCTAGGCATTGCGCGCGTGCCGCTGCTGACCCGCGGCGGACGCAGTTTCCTGGAACACGCGTGCGCAAGCCTGTTGAGTGGCGCGGGAGCAGGACGTGTGCTGGTCCTGGCCCCGCAGGACGTGCCCCTACCCGAACTGCCGGGGGTGGGCCGCGCGCCGTATTCCGGCAAGCTCATCGCCGACCTGTTCGCTGTGGCGCGTGAATGTCAGGAGGACATTGTGGTGCTGTCTTCCGGCGATCTGCCGCTGCTGACGCCGGATGCCGTGGCGGCAGTCTGCGCCGCGGGGGAAGCGCGCCAGGCGGACTTCGTATATCCCGTAGCGGATGTGGGGCAGCTTAAACTGCGCTATCCACAGGCGGATAAAACAAGCTGGCGCGTGGGGGGCAAACGGATTACCGGCGGCAATGTGTTTTGGATTCGCCGCCAGTGGCTCTTGGAACTCGAACCGCTCATCGAGCGCATCTTCGCGCGACGCAAGAACCCCCTGGCGCTCGCCCAGTTATTCGGCCCGTTATTCCTGATCCGGGTGGCACTGGGCCTAGCCGACCTGCACTACCTGGAGCAGCAACTCGGTAAACTGGCGGGAGGGCGGCTCTGCGCGGAGCTGCTGCCGTTTCCCGAACTCGTGCTTGACCTGGACACAGCAAAAGACCTGCCGGCGTTCCTCCCTGAAATCGATCCATTGCCTGATGGGTAATCCCGCAAGCGGACAGGCAGAGCCGTCTTGCGTATAATAATCGGATGCCCGAATTGCCGGGGTCCGAGGAACTCCTGAACAAGCTGGCTACCTATCTCCGTCCTGGCCGCGTGGAGCATTCGCGCAATGTGGCGGCGGCGGCGGTCGAATTGGCGCGGCTTCACGCGCCTGAACTCACCCTTGCCGCGACAACCGCCGGTATTGTGCACGACAACGCCAAGCAGCTGTCCCAGGAGGAGATACTCGAGGCCGCGCGCAACTTTGGCTTGATCATCACTCCCATCGAGCAGATGAGCCCCACGCTGTTGCATGGCAAGGTCGGCGCAGCGCTGCTGCCAGAGCGCTTCGATATCCAGGATGCTGAGATCGCTGCTGCTGTTTGCGACCATGTGACGGGCCGCACTGGGATGGGGACATTGAGTTTGCTCCTGTATGTAGCGGATCAGGCGGCAGCTGATCGGAAATTCCCGGGCGTCGCGGAAGTGCGCGAGACAGCCAGGTTCGATCTGCGCGGCGCGGCATGGCTCGTGGCGCGGCATAAAATTGTGTGGACGACGAAGCATGCCCTGCTGCTCGATCCGCGGACGCTGGAGGTATACAACGAACTGCTTCCCTTCGCCCCCGCCAAGCAACCGGAGGGCAACTCGTGATCTACGTGCCGGCGAAGCGCCCTCCCGCCCTTCCCTCTGCCGCCAGTGCTGCGCGTGCCGCGCGCCGCAGAACGCGCCGGCCCTGGTATGTCCGGCGCAGCGTACAGCTTCCGCTGGTATTCATTGTGGTGATGCTGGCCACGATCGGCTACTGCTGGTGGAACGTCGAGGTTACCAACCCGCTGACGGGCGAGAGCGAGACTATTGGCAGCCGGTTCCAGCGCACAGTCCGCACCATCATCCAGCCCGAACAGTCGCTGGAAACCAGCTTCAACAACCAGCGGCAGATTAGCGTCCTGTTGGTCGGTCTTGATCACGTTCCCTCCACCAAAAAGGACCCTGGCGTCATCCGCCGTTCCGACAGCGTACTACTGGCCACGACAGACTTCGACACCAAGCAGGTGCGGATCCTCAGCATCCCCCGCGACGGCTGGGTGCAGCACTGGCGTGATGGGGAATCCCACGGCTGGGAGAAGCTCGGGCACAGCTATGCCTACGGACAGCAAGCCCGGCCTGAGGATCCCTTGGCGGGCATCTCCTGCACCAAGGAGACAGTTCAGCATCTAATGGAAATTCCTGTGGATTTCTATGTGGTGATCGAATTTGAGGGATTGGTCCGGCTGGTTGACGAGCTTGGCGGTCTGACCGTGGATGTTGAGAAGAACATGAAATACACCGACCGCGCCGGCGGATTGTTCATCGATCTGAAGAAAGGGGTGCAACACCTAGACGGAGAGCAAGTGGTGCAGTACGCACGGTTCCGTCATGATGCGCTGGGGGATATCTCGCGCATGGGCCGGCAGCAGAAGGTGATCAAAGGCATTCTGGAGGAGATGCGCCAACCGGAGAATTTGCCAAAACTCCCGCAACTGGCCCAGCTCCTGCAGCAAACAATCAAGACCAACCTGAGCATCGACCAGCTGTTAGCGTTAGTGCAACATCTCGATGAGTACCCAATTGAAGAGATTCAATCGCAAACGCTGCCTAGTTATTGGAATCGCGAACCGGGCCACCGGATCGAGCTGCCCGGCGCTAGCTCAGGCGTGGATGCCCAATACATCCGCCCGGCTGATGTAAGTGCTGCTCGCGAGTTCCTGCGAGATCTTGCCCCGCCGCCGCCACCGGAACCAGCGCCGGTACCTGCCGAAGGCACCGGAGAGCAAGCTCCGGCGGCAGAAGGTGAAGCGAGTGTCGGCTAATCCGATTCGACGCCGGATCAAGCGGAATTCGAAAAGGATCACTTACAATACTCCAGCATGCCTGGGCGAAGCGAGCAGCCGCACTTCACACAACGGAAGCTCCAGGTCCGCCGAGGAGATCGGCTGTCACTCCCGCTGCGTACCTGGTTGTTTGCCTTGCTCCTGCTGTTGGTGTTCATCCCTGTCTGCATTTTCGCGTTAATCGCCGCCACTCAAGTCCAGACCGCACTACATGAATCCGCCTATCAAGCATTGCTGTACTCGGCACATCATGTTGCGGATGACATCACTGCAGCATTAGACAGGCACATTCAGCTGTTTAACAGCTGGCCAAGCCGGTCTGGTCTTCACGCGATCAGCTCCGCTGTAGATCCGGAGCAGCAGCAGACCGAGCTAGCGGCTGAACTGAAAAAGGAGTTAACGCTGCACCAGCCTTTTCTCCTTAACCTTGCATTAGTAGATCGAACTGGCGCAATCAAGGCGCAGGCCATCACCGAGCTTAACCCCACCACCCAATTCACACAAGGTGACTTGCTCGAGCTTGCTTCTAGCGGGCAGGCTGTTACCTGGCTCGAATTCCGCGACGAGCAATCCCCGGCGTTGCTCCTCTACACTCCGTTTCCAAAAGAAGAAACCAGCAGCCACGCTGGGATGATTGCCAGCTTTAGTCTTGACCTGTTGAGTTCGCTGATGCAATCAAGCCAGGATCAGCTGCGCAACCATAATCTGGGCGTTGTCTGGAACCGGGAGATGCACGTCCTCGCCGATACGCAAGACCGCTTGCTCCCCGGTTCCGCCATCACCCAAACCTGGCCATCGGCGGAACAACTGCTGCAACACGGTGCGCTGACAGGCGAGCCTACCGAATTGCTACTCAATCAGCACACCGCGCCAGCCCTGTACGCAACAGCCACGATTCCGGAATGGGATTGGGTGGTCGTATTCGCCCAGCCCTGTTCAGCCATCGGTTTGCCAGCCATACTGACAGCACGGTGGTTGTGGCCGATTGCGGCACTTTATCTTGCAATCCTATTCCTGGTGGCCGTGGCGGCAGCCCGGAGCGCAGTTCAACCTGTTCGTATGCTGGCAACCGCTCTCACCAATGCCGCGGGAGGCAAGGTTGCTGACCAAGCGCCAGCTTCTGGCGTAACTGAAATTGATGTGCTCGGAGATTCCTATTTGGTGTTAAGCAGCCACCTCAATGGGTTGGTGTCGAACATCCAGCAACGCAATCAGGACTTGTTCAGCCGCTACGATTATTTACAGCGGTTTGTCACCGCCACCAGCCGGTTGAGCGGTTATGTGAGTTTGCACCAGCTCTGCCCCGCGTTCCTGGACGAAGTAGCGCTCCAGCTTGGCGCGGCTGGCGGGAGTCTTTACACCGTGTCCGGAAACCAGCTCAATCTAATGCATGCGCTTGACCCAGGCCATGCCCCGCCTGTAATTCCACTGCCGCTCAAACCAGGTAGTCCATTCGGCGCCGCTATGGAACAAGGATGCCCGATTTTGCTTGGGAACCTGGAGGGAGGTGCTTACCAGCCAAGCGGCTGGGACGGCTACCTGGAAGAAGATGCGTTGCTGTTTACTCTGAAGGATAAAAACGACCAGCCGGTTGCTGTCATCTCCCTGCACAACAAGACCGAGGAGCATTTCACCGTTCTAGATCGCGAGTTGTGCGGGTTTTTCGCTAGTTTCGGCAATGAACGGTTTAGGTTAGCCAAGGCGAAGGAAGAACTGGCGGCAAGTGAATCTAGGTTTCGCCGGCTGGTGGAAACCGCCCAGGAAGGCATTCTCACTGTCGATGGCCAAGAGCGGATCACGTTCGCCAACAACAGCATCGCCCGTGCGCTGGGCTACCGGCCCACTGAACTCGTCGGCTTGCCTCTCACGAGCCTCGTCAAGCCGGAAAACCATGAGCGGCTGCTTCGCGGCACGATGCAGCGCCGGCGCGGCATCAGCTCAATCTACGAGGTGGAGATGATGACCAAGGACGGTCGCATCCGGATCATGCAGGTTGCCGCCAGTCCGCTGCTGGATCAACAGGGCGCGTATGAAGGCTCGCTTGGCGTGTTAACGGATATCACGGAGTTAAAACGCACCCACCATGACTTAGCAAATCAGAGCGCCTATCTGCATAGCGTGTTCACCGCGCTGTCGGACATGGTCTGCGTCATCGATCAAGACCTGCGGGTCACCAATGCCAACGCCCGCTTCCGCCGCGAGTTCAATCTGCCAGAATTCGGCCAACTGAATATTGACTACTCCAGTTTGCTCGGGAATCTGCTCTCGCCAAATAACCAACTTGCTCCCGCCATGCTGGTGCAAGAGACGTTCTCCAGCAAAGACAACCGGACCGGGGAGTTCCTATTACTCGCCCCCGACGGAGAGCGGATTTTGGAGGTGGATGCCGCGCCGCTGCTTGACTCCTCCGGCCAGGCCATCGGAGTTGTGGAAGTGCTGCGGGATGTCTCCAGCCAGCGCCGGCTGGAAAGCCAATTGCGCCACGCGCACAAGATGGAAGCGGTCGGGCGCTTGGCCAGCGGCATCGCCCACGACTTCAACAATCTGCTCACCGCCATCACCGGCTGTGCCGAGATTGCCCTAGGTGAAACTGATGCCGATTCGCCTGCGGCACACGAACTCAAGGAAATCTGCCAGGCCACCCAACGCGGCCGTGAAGTAGTGCGCCAGATTCTGGCGCTTAGCCGGCGCCAAGAGCATGACCGCCGCCCTGTCTCGCTACGCACCGTAGTGAGCGAAGTGCTCAGCCTGATGCGCGCCAGCCTGCCGCCCGCCATCGAAATCCATCAGGAGTTCAATGCCCAACAGGACAGCGTGCTGGCGGATGCCGGGCAGTTGCACCAAGTAGTCATGAACCTTTGCACCAATGCGGTACAGGCGATGGCTGCCCGCGGCGGCAAGCTCTCCGCCAAGATTAGCATCGAGAATGTAGGCGTTGATCAACTCGCCCGGCATCCGCATTTACGGCCAGGGGAACATGTCCGGCTAGATGTTGCCGATACCGGGCATGGCATCCAAGCGGACTTGTTCGAACGTATCTTTGAACCGTTTTTCACCACTAAAGGCGGCCAAGGCACCGGCCTGGGGCTGTCGGTGGCCCAAAGCCATGTGCTGAGCCACGGCGGGGCGATTGAAGTCAACAGCGAACCAGGAGCAGGATCATGCTTCTCCGTCCTGTTGCCCTTGACTGAGCTGCAAGCCAGCCCAGTCGAAACGGTGGCGCTGACGAGCCAAGGCCAGGAGCGGGTGCTGTTTGTTGACGATGAGCCGCTGATTGTGCGCACAACCGAGCGCTTGCTGAGCAAGCTTGGTTATGCAGTGACTGCGCTAGCCGACAGCCGCACCGCCCTGCAATTGTTAAAGGAATCCCCGCAGCAATTCGACATCCTAATCACAGATCAAACCATGCCAATGGTTACCGGCATTGAACTGGCTGCCGCCGCACTCAAAGTGCGCCCGACGCTGCCTATCGTCCTCTGCACTGGATTTAGCGAGAGCGTGCCTCCGGAACGCGCTAAGCAGTTGGGAATCAGCGAGTACGTGATGAAACCTTACAGTGGCGAGGAACTTGGTGTCGTGAT
>CAYXMN010000091.1:3484-10036 GCA_964465955.1 uncultured Planctomycetales bacterium | reverse complement strand
TCTGGATGAGGCTGGTTGGTTGATGCCGAGCCTAGTTATAGAGAAAGCGCTCGAAGATCAGGCGACCTTGGGTAATGGCCGTGAGTTCCTGCGGTCACTGACCAAGAGGGTGTATGCCGCCGGCTCGATGGACCTGGAGTTGAGCCAGCAACGACTCGACGAGATATGTCTGATTAAAGCCCAGCATTTCCCGCCGATACCTTCATTCTTGGGAGAGAATCCTCCTCGGCGAACGATGCTTGTAACAGCAGATCGTATCGTGACGATTGGGCTACCAGGCTCTGGGTCGCTGATTGATCCTTATCGCCAGGACCCTTACGCGCCGCCACAGGAAGCTCTACCGTTCTATCTCTGGGATTATCAAGGAAATCAACTGGGTGAGTCATGGACTTCCTGGTATGAGTTTTTTGGCGCTCCGATTGAAGAGATTTTACAAACTGCTAAAGAAGAAGGCTGCAATTCGAAGTTTCCAGCCACCATTCCCATGGGTTATCTTGGGTTCAATGATGCTACAACTGGAAAGCTTAAACTCCTCTTTGACTATGACGGAACTGAGTTAGAACCAGACCTATCATTGCATAAGCGAGATGAACATAATTTTATGTTCATAAGTGCAAGTAAACTGGAACATCTCTATAAATCGCAACAGACCTTACTCAATGGGGGCCATAATGTTGAACATTAATCGAATCATGGTAGGATTTGTGATCCTGATCGCAATGCTCTGCAGTGTACCCGGTATGGCTCATGCTTACCTCGGATGTGAAATTCAATATTGGCCATATTCAAACACCTACGGAGTTATTTCATCTCTATCCCAAATTTGCGATGATCCAGACGCAATCTGCCGTTGGTTCCCTATGCCATCTCGTGGTGAAGATTGCGAAGTGGAGATTTGTTTCGGCTCAAGTGCCACTGAAAGTATGTATCCTGTATTGATACAAACTAATGATCCTGACAGAGTTGAAGTTCAATGCGGATACTTCGTAGTCTTACCAATTTCCTTGCAAGCTCCAGGTGGAACTGATGCTTGGTATGATATCTGTCAAAACAGCCTCTGCGCCAACATCCCAGAAACGACCGCAGGAAGACAGAAAGTCGCCCTTTCTATTCCCGAGGTTCAGGAATGGGTTAATGGTTCCATGATTGTTGCTGGATTTGTTAGATTACCGTGCAGGTGCTAATCCTCTAGAAAATTGTTTCGAAGGGCAACGCTTACATGGCGTTGCTTTTTTTTACGCCACCGTCTTACCCGCCAGCTTGCGCGCCTCGCGTAAGTCGACTTCCAGCAGGTTGCTCACGCCCTTGGGCCGGCCCACCACGCCGATCAGTTTGTCCGCGATCTCCATCGTCTTTTTGTTATGCGTCACGACGATGAACTGCTCGCCGCTGGCGGCCTCCTGAATCAGCCGCGCGAACTGGTCCACATTGGCGTCGTCCAGCGCGGCGTCGGCCTCGTCGAGGATGCAGAAGCCGGGGCTGCGCACGGAGTGCACCGCGAAGTACAGCGCCAGGAAAATCAGGCTGCGCTGGCCGCCGGAGAGGCTGCGCAGGCTGTGCCGCCGCCCACCGGGGAGCTGCACTTCCACTTCCACGCCGCTGTCGATGATCGCCTCGGGCTGCTCGAAGCGCAGGCGCGCCCACCCGCCGCCGAACAAGTGGTGGTACAGCTCGTTGAAGCGCGCCTCGATCCTGCGCAGGCTGGCGCGGTAGCGCACCTCCGTCGCTTGGTCGAGGTCCTCCACCAGCCGCGACAGGTCAGCGATTGCCTGCTCCAGCTCGGCGGCCTGAGCGTCCATAAACTCCAGGCGCTGACTGTGCTGCTGGTGCTGGTCGATGGCGAGCAGGTTCACCGGGCCCAGCTCGTCGAGCAGCCCGGACAGGCGCGACTTCTCCTCGCGCAACTTGCCGCGCCCGGCTTCCTGCGCGTCGAACTGCGCCTCGGGCGGCGGCGCGGTTGTCGCCGGGTCGGCGATGAGCTGGCTGAGCGTCATGTGGAAGCGCTCGCGTAGCGTGTCGAGCCATTCCGCCGTGCGCTCCACTGCGCGGTCGCGCTGGGCGGCGAGGCTCACTTCCTCCTGCTCCAGGCGCGCGGCCTCGGCGGCAAACTGGCTGAGCTGCTGGCGCGCGGCCTCGGCTTCGAGGTCCAGCGCCCCGCGCCGCTCCTTGAGCTGCGCCACCTGCTGGCCCAGCCCCGCCTGCTGCGCGGCCAGCTCCTGCGCGCGCTGCTCGAACTCGACGGCGGCGGCGGCGGAATCCGTGGCTTCCTTTTCCAGCACCGCCGCGCGTTCGGTGAGGTTCTTTAAACGCTGGCGCAGATTGGCCTGCCGCTCGGCGAGGTCAAAGCCCGCTTGCTCAAGATGGCCTGCCGCCTGCTGCGCGAGCTGCACCTGCGTCTGGATCCGCGCCGCGTCGGCCCGGACTTCCTCAAGCTTAACCTCCAGCGCGCTGCGCTGTTCGCCCAGCCCGGCTTGCATGTTGCGCAGCTCGTGTTGGCGCTCCTCCAGCATGGCGGCCTGCTCGGCGAGTTGCGGCGTGTTCGCCCCCAGGCGTTCGCGCTCTGTCTCCAGCTCGCCGGCCTGGCGCGTCAACAGCTCCAACTCAGTGCGCCGCTCCTGCACTTGTTTGTGCAGCCGGTCGCACAGCGCTAGCGCGTTGCGCAAACGTTCCTTGGCGGCGGCCAGCTTGGATGATGTTTCGTCACGCTCCCATTGCAGGGACGACTGGCGTTGTTTGAGATCCGCTTGCGCCTTCTCCGCTTCAGCGATCTGCGCACTCAGCACATCCGCCTGGCGCTGCAGTTCCGCGATGTCGGACTGGCGCGCCACCCGCACCGCGCGTTCCGGCGGAGGCGGGCCGAGCCGCGCCCAGCCGCGCCCCACCAGAGCCGAGCCGTTACGTAACACGACCGCCGCAGCCTGTGTCTCACGCTCCAGCACAGCCTGCGCTTCGTCCAAGCTTTCCGCGGTGAGAACTTCGCCAACTGTGCTGATCAGCGCCTGGCGCACACTGTCCGCCGCGCGCAGGTGCTGCCACACTGACTGCGGGTGCAGCGTAATCTCCGTCGCAGGATGCAGCACTAGCGCGTCCAGCTGCTTTCCCTGCAGCGCAGCCAACAGCGTGCCGAAATGCGCGCGGTCGCCTACTAGCGCTGTGTCGAGGTGCGCCAGCAAGCGGGTGAATGCCGGCCGCCACTCCGGGGCGAACTCCACCGCGCTAGCCTGGGCCAGGCTCGCTCCAGATTCATGTACCAGATACGCCTCGCCGGACTTGTCGTCGCGGCTGGTGATTTCGCTTAAGGTGCGCTGGCGCGACGTGATGCCCGCAAGGTCGTGGCGCAGTTGCTCCAGCTTGCCGCCGGCCTCGTTCAACGCACCGCCAAGCTGCTGCAGGCTGTCCTGGCACGCCGCCAGTTTGTCACCCAGTTCGCCTTCGCTCAGCGCAAGCGCTTCGGCGCTGGCTTGCTCCGCTGTCAGGTCGCCTTCTTGTTGCTCCAAGCGCTCCTTGATTGCGTCCAGGTGGCGCTGGCGCGAAGCGAGCTGGCCGCTGAGCTGCTCGGCAGCGCGCTCGTTAGCGCTGATTTCATTTTTACATCGCGTGAGCTGCTGGGCTAGCTCGAACGACTGATTCGCCAGCTCGCCTTGCTGCGCGGCAACCGCCTGCAATGCTATTTGGGCGTCGCGCACCGCCATTTGCGACGATTCGCGCATGGCGTCCGCCGCTTGCACCTGCTCGCGGGCCTTGGCCAGCTCGGTAGCGTTCCCTGCCAGCTCTGCCGCCAGCGCTTCGCGCTGTTTACCGGCCTCGGCCTGGTCGGCCAGCGCTTGTTCGCGCGCCGCCTGCGCCGCCTGGGCCGCCCGGCGCGCCACAGCGGCATCCTGGGTGCAGAGCGCCGCGTCGGTTTGCGCCTTGGCGAGCGAGCGCTCGGCGGAGTCGAGTTGCTGCGCCGACTGCTCGCGGGTGGCGCTGGCCGCCTCAATCGCTTTCCGCTGGGATTCTAGCTGCTCGCGGCTGGTAGATAGAGCGCTCGCGATTTCACTCAAGGCCGCAGCGGAGCTTTCCTGCTGGCGCTGCGCGAACTCGACCTCGCGCCGGATTTCATTGAGTTCCACCGCGCGCAACTGGTTTTGCAGTCGCACATGCTCTTCCGCCTTGACGCGCTGCTCGGCCAGATCCGCCACGAGTTCGCGTTCGCTGACGCGGATATCTTCGAGCCGTTCCAAGTTCTGGTGTGTGCGCTTCAGCTTTTGCTGGGCACGCTGTTTGTGGTTGAGTAGCAGCGCCACGCCGGTAGCCCCGGCGAGCCACTCGCGAATCTCCTGCGGCGTTTCCAGTATCTTTTTCTCTACTTCGCCTTGGTTCACGGAGAACACCGCATTGCGCCCCAGGTTGAAGCGCGAGAAAAACTGGTCCACATCCTTGAGGCGCACGGCCTCGCCATTGATGAAATAGCCGCCGGTTCCGTCGCGGAACACGCGGCGCGTCACGCTGACCCGTTCGCCGGGGCGTAGGTTCTCCAATTCTTTCACGATAGCTGGAGTGCGATCGGCTTGCTCCGCCGCGCCAGGGGCAATGTGGCGGGTCAGCGCGATGCCGCAAAAACCGCCGGCGCCAGCAAGCTGGCTGCCCGCAGGCAGCGAGGCCGTGTCGAGGTCGCTAAGGTCGCTTTCCTCCAGCGCGATGGTGTCTAGGCTAGGCAGGCCGTCATCGTCAACCGCAGCGACTGGCGTGTCAGCCAAGCGCTCAAAGTGCAAGGTGACGGAAGCCATGTTTAGCGGGCGGAATTGCTCGGTGCCCGCGAAAATCAAGCCGGAAAGCTTGGTCGTGCGGAGTTCGTGGCCGGATTGCGTTCCAAAGGCAAAGGCGATGGCGTCGGCAATGTTGCTTTTCCCGCTGCCGTTCGGACCGACGATGCAGTTAACGCCGCCGTCGAGTTCAACAACCGTCTTATGGGGAAAGCTTTTAAACCCCAAGATTTCGACCTGCACCAGCTTAAGCATGCGCGCCTCCGGATACGGGTGCGTCGGCCCTGGCCAGGCCTATAGCACATGCCTCCAACCTTTACTCCTCTAAGCGATTTCCGTGGGGCAGCGGACCGGCGTATCGCAACACCGCCGCAGGCGCGTATTATAGCAACG
Organism: uncultured Planctomycetales bacterium; assembly: GCA_964465955.1. Lineage (GTDB taxonomy): Bacteria > 4484-113 > 4484-113 > 4484-113 > JAFGCY01 > CAYXMN01. The sequence continues at coordinate 4,898 of CAYXMN010000091.1, read as the reverse complement.
ATGTCTGTGAAACAAACAGCTTGCGTGAAAAGTTTCTAGATAGCCTAGCTGTTTCGTTGCCGGCATTCTGATGAAAAGAAGAGTAGCGGATTTCGTGTAAAAAAAATCCCGGAAGAGACTATCTTCCGGGAACTACCGGCTGAAAATTAGGAGGTAAGCGCTAGCTTCTCCCTTCGGGAGCAGGTAGGTTACCCTACCACCCCTCCCGGGGGTTGGCTGGTTTCCCAGCCCCGTGTGCAAACTGGTGATTAAGGGATACAACAGCACCCCGAAATGTTACAGCATTCACGGATTTCGTTGTATTTTCACCTAAGTAATAAAAATCAGCCGTCCCTGCCATTTCACAACTCCCGGCCCATCCGCTAGACTGTTGCTTGAGGAAGGATTGTCTGCGAGGACGCGAATGCGATTTCTTTTATGCTCCGTGGTAACTGCTGCTGTTCTAATTCTTTTCTGCTTGCCCGCTCAGGCGATGCGCGAGGTTAAAAGCGCTAGTTACCCGGCTCTCAGCGCGGACGGCAAAACTGTGTACTTCGGATGCTGGGGCGACATCTGGTGCGCCCCGCGCGATGGCTCCACCCCGGCCCGGCGTTTGACAGATAACGCCGCCTATGACCAGCGGCCGCTGCCGAGCCCCGATGGCAAGCAGATTGCCTTCATGTCGGACCGCTACGGCAACGCGGATGTCATGGTGATGCCCGCCGGCGGCGGCGAGGCGACCCGGCTGACTTGGCATTCCAATACGGACTATATCTATGACTGGCGACCCGATAGCCAGGCGCTGCTTTGTTATCTGGAGCGCCAGGATGTGTGGAGCCAGTGCCTGTACGAGCTGGCGCTGGACGGCACCGCGCCTGTGCGGATTTCCGGCCCGGATCACGACGATCACGTATTCGGCAGTTACCTGGGAGACACCGAGCATTTGGTCTACACCCGCGGGCCGGGCGACTGGGCGGAGAAGCGCTACCACGGCAGCGGCGCCTATGACCTGTGGAGCTATAACGCGCTGACCGGGGAGCATGCCCAATTGACCGATTATGACGGCGCGGATCTTTGGCCGCAGCCGACGCCGGACGGCGAGTTCGTGTTTTTTGTTAGTGACCGCGACGGCACGAAAAACATTTGGAAACTCGACATGCGGACCGGACAGCAGACGCAGTTGACGCATTTTACAGAAGACGGCCCACTCTGGCCGCGCATTTCCAGCGACGGCGATGAGCTGATCTTTGAAGTGTTTGGCGAATTATGGACGATGGACACGCGCGGTGGGGAACCGCAGCGGATTCCCATCTATTTCGCCGACGACACAAAGGAACTAATGGCATACGAAGAAGACTTCCGCAATAGGATCACCGAGTACGCGCTGTCTCCCAACGGTCGTTACTTCGCGGTAGTAACTTGGGGCGACCTGTTC
>CAYXMN010000091.1:0-3469 GCA_964465955.1 uncultured Planctomycetales bacterium | reverse complement strand
TGCTGAAAAATCCCGACGAATACAAGGAAGACGAGAAGCCGGACCAGGACTTGTCACGCGCCCGTGAACTGGTTCTCGGACCGGGCCGGGAGCAGCAGGTTACTTGGCATCCGGATGGCAAGAAGATTGCCTATGTTTCCGACCGCGAAGGCCAGTATGAAGTTTACACTCTCGATCTGACCACGCTGGAGGAAAAGCGCATCACCAATACCGCGGCGGATGAGAACTACCCGGACTACGCGCCCCAGGGCGACCGGCTGGCCTATTACTCCGGGAGCCAGGAACTCCGTGTATTAGATGAGAAAACCGGCGAGGATTATGTGCTGTTCAAGGGCTCTGTCACCGGCGGCCCGTGGCACTTTGGTTTTGAGTGGGCGCCCGACGGCTACTGGATGGCCATTGAGGAGCAGCTCAACGACATCTTCACTGCTATCAAACTGGTGAATATTAAAGATCGCGAACCGCATGACATCACCCAAGCCCCGGATTGGATGAACGGCCCCGCCTGGTCCCCGGACGGTAAGTGGTTTGCCTATGTCTGGTCGCACGAGGACAACACCTCGGAGGTGATGCTGCTCAGGCTAGCCGCTGAAGTAGAAACCTACGATATGGATCTGTTGTTCCCTGCAGACAAACCTGAGCCTAAAACGCCAGCCGCTGATTCGACCGCGGAAGGCGGAAAGGATGAACAACCGGCAAAGAGTGAGGAGGCGGACAAAGACAAGAAGGAGGAAGGAAAAGGGAAGGCAGATGAGAAGAAGGACATGGAACCGCTGAAGATAGATTTTGATCGCATCCAGCTGCGCGCCCGTTCAATTTCGTCCATGGCGGGCAGCGCCGGCAGCCCGCGTTTCGATCCAAATAGCAAATATGTCATCTACACCACGGATCACGATGGCGAAGAAAGCTGGTGGTCGGTGGAAATTGAAGGCGACGGCGAGACCCGTTTAACTGATGGCTCGCGTGAATCCCCGCAGTGGTCGCCTGACGGCAAACGGCTGTACTTCCAAGACGGCCGCCAGATCACTTACCTTGACATGAGCGGTTACAAGTCGACCGGCGGAGGCAGCGTTGCCACAACCTGCCGGCTGACTTTCGACCAATACGGGCTGTGGGAGCAGGAACTGACCGAGGCGTGGCGCATCCTCGATAACACATTTTATGACCCGACGATGGGCGGTTGCGATTGGGACGCCCAGTTGGAACGCTATCGTTCGCGGGTGCGCGAATCAGGCACACCGGAAGAATATGGCAATCTGATGCGGCAAATGCTGGGTGAGATTGGCAAGAGCCACATGGGTTATTACAGCTACGGCAACTCACCGGCACAGGCAAGCGATACCACCGCCAGCTTCGGCGTCTACTACGACGAGTCCTTTGCCGGGCCGGGCTGGAAAATCACCCAGGTGTTGCCGGAAGGGCCGGCCACGCTGGCCAACAGCAAGTTATATCCCGGCGATGTAATCCTGGCCCTCGGCGATACCGTGCTTGACGCCAAGAGCAACCGCGAGCGCTTGCTCTGCAACCAAGCCGGCCTGCCGCTGAAGCTGACTGTGCGGAGCGGAGACGAGGCTTTAGCCGCCGCGATGGCGGAAGGTGTGAGCGAGCCGCCAGCCGAGCGGGAAGTGTTGATCAAACCCTACACCGTTGGCGCAGAAGGTGACGCGAAATATGAAACCTGGGTGGCCGGTAATCGCGAGCATGTTTACGAGACAGGCAACAACCGCATTGCTTACCAGCATATCCGCGGCATGAACCGAGCCAGTCTGGCGCAGTTCCGCCGGGAGTTGTTTACGGAAACCCAGGGCAAGGACGCGCTGATCATCGACGTACGCTTTAACGGCGGCGGCAACACCGCGGTGGAGACTTTGAACCTGCTGGAGCAGAAACCGACATACCTGCGGCGCCATCATGACAGCGATGTGAAAGCCACAGCCCGGCAGTTGTTCTACGAAGGCCCGATTGTGGTTTTGGTGAATTCGCACAGCTTCTCGAACGCCGAAATCTTCTCCCACATCATGAAGGACACCGGTAAAGCCGTGCTCATCGGCGAAAACTCGCCGGGCGGTGTGATCAGCACATACGATTTTCCGCTGCTGATCGGCACTGTGCGCGTCCCGGCTTGGGGCAACTACCGGATGACCGGTGAAGATATGGAATGGGCCGGTGCGGTGCCCAATATTTATATCCATATCGACCCGCAAGGCGCGGCGGCAGGCCGGGATAACCAGCTGGATGCCGCTGTGGAGTACTTGTTGAAGCAGCTAACGGCGGAGGATTAACCTGGTTTTGCCGAAAAATATTGGCATTTGCGAAATATCAACGGTAGTGTTTAACATGGGCAGCGGCCCATACGAATAAGGTAATGACAAGTTTCTGGCTCACTCTCTAGAACTTAGTCTTTGCCAGTAGTTGTGCGGAGTGAGGGCAGGTTGCCAGCTTAGCCCGAAACCGCAAAGCATTGAACGGTTTAGGACCGTACGATGGATAGCCGGATACGCGAGATAGAACAGTGGGTCGCCGAGGCGAAAGAAGACCTCGGCGAGTGCGGCCAGGAGGCTTACATTCGTAAGCTGTACCTTTTGGACGCCGAGATTCGTGCCATTATTCGGGAGAACGGGATCCTGCCCGGGGTTACTTCCCCAGAACCCCAACAGCAGAGGCATGTGCGGCGCTTTACGGTTCCAGCCCTGGCTGTCTCAGGGGTCCTTAGCGTACTACTCCTGGCCGCAACCACTTTCTACTTCATGCAACCGCTGCTGGTTGGCCGCACGGCAACACCAGCCCAGTCGCACCAGGTGTTGGCGGGTTTTGTCCCTGCTTCAATCGACGGTGAATTGATTCTCGCCGATACCGGTGTTCCTCTAAACATGCCCAAGGAACGGCTGCTGGCAGATATCCCGCTGGCGGCCCAGTTTACGACGGGAGGGACCGCGCCTGCCGGGCTGGAAACCGGCGCTGGCGCCGCGCCGTCAACCGTACCGGCGGTTGGACCGGTACTGCTTGCCAGCCTGCCGTCCGCTACGCTTCAGCCGCAAACCGCGGCGCCGTTATCTGAGCAAGCCCGCGCTGTGCCGCTCATCGCGCCTACCGAAGGTTCGGACGGTGTTATCGATGTGATGCTGGGCTATCTCCCGCTGCCAGCCGCTCCGCTTGCACCGCCGATGGTGAACAACCAAGGCTCGGCGCCGTCCGTGGGATTTGATGGCCTGGTACCGCAAGTCGCCCGTTTGGAGTTCACCGACCGCTTCACAGTGCCTGAGTCTGGCGCGGAGCGGGTTAACAGCGTTAAAACCCAGCTTACGCCGCGCAGTGAAGGGGCTGCCGAGGATAAGCATGCCAGCCAGGGTGTCCATGTGGATAAGTCCACCAAAGTCTCTGTTGATAATGTGGATAACTCTGCCGGGGAGGGCGAGCCTGCCGAACCGGAAACTAAGGAGCAAGGGGCTAAATAGCCCATTCCACTTAA
>CAYXMN010000090.1:0-10380 GCA_964465955.1 uncultured Planctomycetales bacterium | reverse complement strand
CCCCCGGCCCCTCTCCCGCTCGCGGGAGAGGGGAGGCGGAATCGCATCCGTGCGGGACAGAGGAGGCGGCGTGGGGCGGTGGCCGTGGTGGCGTTAACCTTACTGGGATTCCTCGCGAATCCTGGGGTGGAGTCGATGGCGAATCACTGGCGCCGGCGGCGGCGGCAGGCGCAATCCGGGGAAAGCGCTGAGGACACTGACGAAGCTGGCGCGGACTTCAGGGGATAGGACGCGGCGGAGCTAGTCCGTTTCCGCAGCCGGTGCCTCAGCGGGCAGATTAAGCCAGGCATCGAGCGCGCGGCGCAGATGGGGGATGGTGATGCTGCCCCCGGCGATCAGCGCCACGTTGAACGTTTCCAGCAGCTCGTCCTCGGTCACGCCATGCGCGCGGCAGTTGATCAGGTGGTACATGATGCAGTCGTCGCAGCGCAACACGAGGGAGGCGGTCAGCCCGAGCAGCTCCTTCGTCTTGGCGGATAGCGCGCCGTCGAGATAAGCCTGGTGGTCGAGCGCGAGGAAGCGCTTCACGTTCGTGTTGGCGTGCACCTCCAGCAGCGCCTGCAAGCGCGCGCGAGTAGCGGAAAAGGATTGTGGCGTGTTATCGGTCATGATTACCTATACAATCTTACCAAGCTAGCATAAGTATTGATAAAGCACTGCCAGGCTAAAACGAAATAGACGAAGAAGTATAACGCTGCCAGGATAGTAGCTCCTTGGAAGTACCTTTTCGCTGGTAACCTCAAAAAGACAGCCAGCGATGCACAAACCATTGAGAGCACGATTAGAAAAAGCTGGTCACCGTCATAAAAGAAGAAAATCTTGTCTGATCCCATGGCATTGAGAATCTTTTGAGTGACAATGAGAGTTGAAATCACCAGCCCCAGTGTGATCACGCTAGCCGCTGTCACCCTGCGCCACCACAAATCTGCCTTCCCCTTGAACTCCATGCATGAATTATACGGCAGATAGTAGTCGCGTGGCGGCAAGCGTTTATGCCTGCCTGTCTTAGGTGGGGCAAGCTTCCAGCTTGCCAGCAACGCCGCTCGCAAGCAAGGATGCTTGCGCCACCGTAATCGCGAGTGAAGCATGGCTTCACCCCTACACAGAGCCGCCTACCCCGCCGCCACGGCGCCCGCGGCTTTGTGGAACACCGCCATGTTTTCCTCCAGCGCGCTTGGCTTGAGCAGGCTCCTGAGTTGCTCCTCGATGAGCGCCGCCGTCACGCCGGGAATCAGCCCCAGCGCCGCGACGCGCCCCAGCACCGCCGTGTTCTGCATCCGCGGGTCGGGCAAGCCCTCGATCTGCACCCGCTCCACGCGAGAGCCGCGCGCCTTGGCCGCCGCCTCCACGTCCGCCGCCGCCGGGTAGTTAAACCGCCCCAAGCGCACGTGGATCGGCTGCATCTCGCTGTCGTAATACACCACCGTGCCGCCGGGCCTCAGTTGGTTGACCGCCGCGCGCAGCGCTTCCAGCCGCTCCAGCGCGATGACGAGATCCGCCGTCCCCGGCTCGATGCGCGGGGTGAACAAGCGCGCGCCGATGCGCAGGTGGCTGACCACGATGCCGCCGCGCTGCGCCAGCCCGTGGGTGTCCACGCTCTTCACGTTCAGCCCGGCCTTGAGACAGCTGCTCACCATCACTTCGCTGAGGACGCCGATGCCCTGGCCGCCCACGCCGCACATATAGACGTTGTACGTGTCCATTACTTGCCCTCCGCGCACTTTTCCGGCGCCAGCACGTGATCGGGGTTCCGATACTTGCGCGCGATGTCCTCAGCCGTGTCGTCCTTGCCGGGGCGGACGATCGCGCCGACGGGGCAAACCTGGATGCAACTGCCGTTGCCGTTGCAGAGGTCTTCGATGATGAACGCCACGCGGTTGGGCTTGCGCCCAATGGCCGGGCAGGAAAAGCGCTCATAGCACGTCCCGCAGCCTTCGCAGACATTCTCGTTAATCACCACCGGCCTGGCTATGCGTCCTAGCATGTCGTGTGTCCTTCAAGGTTGTTCATTTCATTATTCACTAACACTACTCGGTAGCCGGGACAAAAGTCCGGGCTACCGGTCCGGAGGGCGGCCGTCACTAGCCGCCATTCCCGCCCGCAGGGACGCGGGCACTCCGGCAAAGACTACTGCGCCGCCACCGGCCTCTCCGCCAGCTTGCGCGAGCGCTCGCGCAGGAATTTCAGCATGCAGGGGTGGTTGGCGATCACCACGGAAAAGCCCTCGAAGGTAATCGCCTCGCGCATGATCTCTTGCAGCTTGTCCTGGCGGTAGGCGTCAATGCTTTTCACAAACTTACAGCCCAGCGCCGTCAGCAGGGCTGGGATGTCGATCTTGTCGTTGCCCAGTTCACCGCTGCCCGCCGTGGGTTGGTGCCCGGTCATCGCCGTGGTGTAGTTCTCCAGCACGACCAGCGTCAGGTTGTGGTTGTGCATGATCGCGTTGATGATCGCGGGCAGGCCGGCGTGGAAGAACGTGGAATCGCCGATGAACGTCACCACCGGGCGCGTCGTGTTGCCGATGGCGAGGCCCGCGCCGGTGCCGTTGCTGTGGCCCATGCACAGCAGCACCTGCCCCATGTTGTATGGCTCCATGCTGCCCAGGCTGTGGCAGCCGATATCCGCCACCGTGATCGCATCGGGGAACTCCGCGCGCAGCAACTCCGCGATGGCATGGAACGCCGAGCGGTGGCCGCAACCGGGGCACATTTGCGCCAGGCGCGGGGCGACGGCTTCCGCGGCGGCGCCGGCGGTGAAGGCCGGGCGCGCGGGGAACGCGCTGGGCCAGAGGCGCGCGAGCTGTTGCCAGACCCGGCCCGGCGTGAACTCGCGCATCAGGTCGTCGATGTCGGCACGGACGTGCAGCTTCAAGTTAGCGATCCCCGCATCGAACAGCAGGCTTTTCAGCTCCAGCTCCAGCACGCGATCCAGCTCCTCCAGCAGGAACACCTCGTCGTGTTCCTTGCAGAAGCGCAGCAGCGCTTCCTCGGGCAGCGGGTAGGTGATGCCCAGTTTGAGCAGATCCACGCTGGCACCGCTTGCATCGAGGCACTCCAGCACGCTATAAGCCGGGATGCCGTGGCTGATAATCCCGAGGCGTTTTCCGTTTACCGGCGCGGAGCCGTTGGGGGACAGCAGCTCGGTCCAGCGGCTGGTTTCGGCGATGCGCGCAGCCTCGCCCAGGTTGGTCAGCGCGCGCTTTTTCAGCGGGAATACCGCGGCAGTGATTGGCCAATACTCCAGCCCGCGCGCCTCGAACCGCGGCGTCCAGTCCGCTTGGCGCGCGGGGATCGGCGCGAACTGGATCACCTCGCGGGCGTGGCACACATGCGTCGTCAAGCGCAGAAACACCGGCAGTTTGAGCTGCTGGCTGAGGCGCATGGCGTCGAGGTACATTCCGTAAGCCTCGGCGGGGTTGCCCGGCTCGAACATCGGGATGTAGGCCAGGCGCGCGATGTGGCGGTTGTCTTGTTCATTCTGGCTGGAATTCGCGCCGGGATCGTCGCCGAGGATGATCACCAACCCGCCTTCGCAGCGCATCATCGAGAGCTGCACCGCGGAGTCGAGCGCCACGTTGAGCCCGACGCTCTTGAAGAACACCGTGGCCGGGTGGCCGTTGATGCTTGCGCCGAACGCCACTTCCAGCGCGACCTTTTCGTTGGTGCACCACTCGAAGTGCAATGGACGCGCTTGCTCCGGGATGGACTGGATCGCCTCGGCGATCTCCGGCGTCGGGCTGCCGGGATAGGCGGTGACGACGCGCGCCCCCGCTTCCAGCATACCGCGCACCAGGGCGTGGTTGCCCATCATCAGCCCGGCCCACGCGCCCGGTGCGGTGAGTTGGTCGGCGAATTTGCTCATGCGCTGAACTCCCAGGAGTAGAGGTCCGCAATGCGGCAGCCAGCAGCACAAGCGTCCAGGCATGCGCCTGAGTCGCAATTGCACCACGGCCACGGCATACTATCACACACCCCGCCGGGTTATCGCACGCGGCGGCGAGGATTGCGCTTAGTGCGCGCCGGAGTCCGCGCCGAAAGCGTAAAGCATGCCGTCGGAATCGCCGATGTACAGCGTACCGTCTTCGCCGAGCGCGGGTGCGGCGAAATTGCTGGCGCCTTCGTACACCCACGCCTGCGTGCCGTCGTGCTTGATGGCGAACAGCTGATGCGTGCCATTGGCCGCGTAGACGGTGCCATTTGCGTCAACCGCCAGCGGGTGGCTGAGGTACGAGCCCGTGTCGAACGACCACAGCTCAGTCCCGGCAGGGTCGAGCGCATAGAGCTTGTGGTCCTGGCTGCCGATGTAGATTGTGCCATCCGATCCGATCGCCGGGGACGACGTGATCAATGAGCCGGTCTCGAACGACCACTTGAGGCTGCCATCAGGCTTGATCGCGTAGAGCTTGTGATCGCTGCAGCCGATGTAGACTGTGCCGTCGCCAGCGACAGCGGGAGAGGAGTTGACGTTCATCGGGAACGCGAACTGCCACTGGTACGCGCCCGCGGAATCGATGGCGTACAACCTGCCCGCTTGCTCCAGGAACGGCGAAGCGGCGATGTAGATCATGCCGTCGTGGCTCAGCGCGGGAGAGGACGAGGGAGGATCCGCCAGCGTGTAGTCCCAGTTCGCGGCGCCGGAGTAGGAATCGACCGCGTGCATTGCCGGCGTGTCGCTGGCGATGTAGATTTTGCCGTTGGGCCCGATCAGCGGGGACGCCTGGGTGCCCACCTCGGGCAGAAACGTCCAGTCGCTGTCGCCTTCGGCGTTGATGGCTTGCAGGACGAAGCTCTGCCCGTCGCTGACGTAGATCTTGCCATCCTCGCTAATGGCCGGCGTGCAGCTGTAGACCGCTCCATAGATGTAGTACTTATCCTTGTAGTCGCCATTGGGATAGACGATGTTCAGCGCGCCGGGCGTACTCACGATCACCGAATCATCGGCATAAATGACCGGCGCGTGATTGATCGCGGCGCCGGTATCGTAGGTCCATTTGAGCGCCGCGGTGTCCGGGCCGGCGAAGGGGCTGCAGCAGGTGTGCTGGGGATCGTGGCCGAGCATCCACCAGTCGCCGCGGCCAGGCTCGACCGGTTGATGGACCGCGATGTTATCCAAGGTCAACTCGGTGCTGCCGGCCAGGGCCACAACCAGCAGTAGGTTGCCGGCGGTGTCCGTCGCATCCTCGTAGAGATCCCACACACTCAGCACCTGGCCGGAGTCGAGGGTATAGTACCAGGCCCAGCGGTCCGCTTCCCATTCGGAGACCGCCACCCAGACGTTCATCCCATCAGCCGGTGACGGCGTCGTTGACCACACCAGGTTTATCACATCCATGTCATCGCCAGACTGGATGCCCGCCAGGTTGAGGTGGTAGACCGCAAAGGCCATGTCCGCCATTACCGGCGGGTCGCCCGCCTGCGGCGTAAAGACGCCCTGCGCGCCATTCGCGGCGACGCGCGCGTTCGGCCAGGCGGGGTTGAAGTCCGCGCCGGCCACCACCACATCCCCTGTGCCGCTCAGCGTTTTGCGCATGGCGGACGGCGCGGGCAACGCGGTGTTGAGCCTGCCCACTTCCGGCGCGTCCGGACGGGACGTCTGCTGACCGCCGCCGCAACCCCAAATGGCGGCCAAGGCCGCCAGGCCAACCAAAGACAGGTAAAGCGATATCCGGTGTCTCATAACTTCCCCTCGTCAATTACAGTGTGCACCAGTTAAAGTCCCCGATGATTTCAGATAATAGTATATCCGTCTAAATGCGTTGATCAATAGTCAATGCTGCTGCCTGTCCCCGTCAGGGGCTTGCCGCGCCGTGGCATTCACAGGCCAGGCCGCCGCGCCTTTCCCGCCTCACTCCGTTACCACGATCGTGTTGTCCACGCCCGTCACATTGAGCGTGCCGTCCGGCCCGGCCATCAGCGTGCCCCAGTAATACGCCTTATTAGCGAAATCGCGGTAATAGGTCCGGTCGCAGGCCCCGGTGGTGGCGGCAAAACCGAAACTGGCCGTGCCAGTCTGGGTGAGCAGCACGCCGAAGTTGCAGACTGGCCCTTCCGCCGCCGGCAGCTCAGTGCTGCTAATCGGCAGGGCCACCACTTCCAGCCGGTGCCGGCCGTCAAGCTCCAAATCAGCAATCTCACGCGCGTAATAGAAGCCGTCCGGGGCGATGAGGAAACCATCGAAATCCATGCCGTCAGCCGCCCAGAGCCCGTCCGCCTCATCCGGCGCTCCGCCCGCCGCGCCGATGTTGAAGGAGTTCTGGGCATAGTATGCCCAATCCGGCATGGTGACGCTGGCGCACGCTAAGTATTGGAACGGATTGTCCGGCAGGCCGGTGGCCAGCACGACTTGCACGACATCCCCCACCCGCGCCTTATGCTTTACCGGCACGGCATACAGCGTGTCCGCCATCAGGTCCAGCTTGGGCACTTCAATCAGTTTGAGCGCTCGCGCCTTGCCGCCGTGCAGATCGGAAGCAACCACCTCAGCCTCGCCGCTGCCCCCGGTGAATACGTCCGCCGCTTCCCAGTTAAACTCAGCCGCGAACTGCCCGGGCTGGGTCGCGACGGCTCTGTCCCGATCCACGACCAAGGCCGCCGGCGGGGCAATGCTGATCGCCAGCCGCTGCGAGGCATCAGGATCGCTGGCCACAACCCGTAAAATGCGGGTCTCCAAGGTATAGATCGCGCTATCGATGTGCGGCGGCTCATTGCCCACCGGCCCTACCGTATAAGCCGCGCTCGCGGTAGCCGGGATGCCGTCGGCGTCTGTGACCGTGACGCGCATGGTATATTCCGCCGCCTCGGTATGGCTGGAGTTCAGCATTTCCACCGTGGTGGAGATGAACTGCCCCTCCACGGCATTGACGCAAGAATTAGGCTCCGCGCCGCCGCCAAAGTCCCATGCGACCGCATACGAACCAGCCTCCCCGGTCCAACTCGCCAGCCAGTCCGCAGTCTCCCCGCCCGACATATTGTCCGGCACCTTGATGGTTACCACATTGGCCGCGGCTCCGTAGCGCGGGACATACACCCACACGGCGGCGTCGGCTTTGCCGCCGTATTGGTCTTTCACCGTCACCGTGGTCTCACCGCTGCCCCCGGCCTCCTCCTCTGCCGCGCTCCAGAGGAAGCTGGCGGACAGCGGACCGGTTTGGCTCAGCTGTTTCTCCGAACCCTCCACGGCCAAGCCTGCCGGGACGGTGACGCTCGCCGTGAGCTGCGCCTCCGCGTCCGGGTCGCTGGCGCTGATCTGGAGCGTCCGCGCCTCCGCGTCAAAAACAGCGCTCTCGATGACCGGGCGCTGGTTGGCCCGCTCCTTGACGGTGTAACTAACAGTCTTCGCGGCAGACTGCCCCGTGTTGTCCTGCACGCTGCAGGTCGCGAAATATCCCGCGGGTTCGGCCACGCTGTCATTGAGCATGTTGACCGTGGCCGCATGCGCCCGCTGCTCGACCGGCGCCGCCACCGAATCCGGATCGGCGCCGCCGCCGAAATCCCAATTGACGCTGAACGGCGCCTCCCCGCCGATCCAGCTCACGGCCCACTCCGCGTCAATCCCGCCTTGCAGATCGGCAGGCGCGGCAACGGAGATGACAAGCGGGTCAGCCTGGACGCCTTTGTCAACCGGATGCGAAGCATGGCATCCGGTAAAGATGGATAAACAGAGCAAAATTAGCCCGCAGCCAGAAAACCTGTGCATCAGTGCCTCCGCGGCAAGACCTGTCATACCCTTAGACAGCAACACTCGATTCATATTGGACTAGATGTACATATATTGAATTTGTTCATTCCGTCACCACAATCGTGTTGTCCACGCCGGTCACGTTGAGCGTGCCGTCCGGCCCGGCCATCAGCTCGCCCCAGAAATGATTCGTGCTTGTGCTGTCGGTGTAGTATGTGCGATCGACCGCACCGACCGTTTGGACAAATCCAAAACTGGCCGTTCCGGCATGATCGAAGGAGACTTGGAAGCTGAAGAGCGGTCCGGTGGCGGCAATCAGATCCTTCCCGCCGACCGGGTTGACATCGAACTGGTAGCGGTGGCGGCCGTCGATGCCGAAGTCGGCAACTTCGGCGCCGGGGGCGAAGTTATGTGCCTCCAGGAAGAAGGCCGCCTCCATGCCTTCCGGACCCCAGATCCCATCCGGTGTGCCTGCGTTCCCGCCCAGGGTACCGTAGTCAAACGAGCCGCCGATAAAGTGGACCCAGGTGGGGTAGCTCACACTGACGGCAGGTAAAAACTGGAATGGGTTCGCGACGGCGTTGGTGAAGACGATGACCGTCGCCGTCTCATCGGCGTCCACCGTATGCTGCAGCGGGACTGCGTAGAGCGCATCCGCGACCACCGGCCCCAGGGCAGGAATCGTGATGTCCACGTATACCTGATCCATGGCGGATTTAGTATCCGTGAGCGTTACGGATGCGCTGCCCGTGGCGCCGGCGATGATGTCATGCGCACTGATAAAGAATTCGGCGATGTAAGGCGCCTCGGTAATCGTGATCGTCAGCGTATTGGCTGAAATATCCCCAGTCGGCGCCAGCGTGAAGGTGAGCGGCAGCGCGGTCGGATCAGCAGTTGCGTTCACGACGATGGTGTGTGTGACGGCATTGAATTCGCAGCTCGTGATCAGCGAATCCACTCCCGGCGCGGGGACGGTATAGTCCGTCGTCGCAGTCCCCGTGCCTCCCCGTGCATCCGTGATGGTTGCCGTCGCAGTATAACTCGCCGGGTCCACCGCGCTGGGATTCACCATGGCGACGGTCGTGGTTTGCGTCAGCGCGGTCGCGGTCGCGGTCGCGGTATTGGGATTCGCTCCGCCGCCGAAATTCCAGGCCACGGTGTACGGCGCCGTTCCGCCCGCCCAGGCTACCGTCCAGCCCGCGTTCATGTCAGCGGCCAGCCCCGCCGGCACGGTGATTTGCACATTACTGACGCCAGTGCTAATCCCGTCGTCACCGTTTCCGCAACCTGGCAAGCTGAGCATTCCAGTAACAGCTACACAGGAAACGAGCAGCAATAGAAAAAAGCGTCCCGATGCGTACATGTCCAACCTCCCAACTTCAGCAGCTTCAGCCGGTGCTGCTTTATACAAATTGTACCAGCGGTTTACCGCGGTTGCTCTAGATTGCCCTGCCGTCCGCCCGTTCTCAGAACCGGCAGCGCGCGAAACCTGGCCGTAGCTGCTGGCACACCGCCAGCTCGGACAGGCGGCCCTTAGCGATGAGCGCGAGCCGTGCGGATGGCGACTTGCCGGCGCTGCGGCTCTCGAAGAAATACGTCCCTGGATCCTGTTTGTCGATGTAGTCCGGGGAATATCCCAACACCTGGCCCATCAGCGAATTCCCACTCCCCATCAACAGCGAGTTAAGCGGATACCACGCCCAGAGCATCTCCGCCGCGTCCTGCGCGCTATTACCCAGATTGCGGCTCGTCCCCGCCGCCGCGATTAGCGCTTCGCGCTCGCGGTAATCGAAGCCCTCGGCATACATCAGCTTCGCATTGGAGCAGATCGTGCAGCACACGCTGGCCGTGATCACCTGCGTGAATCCGCCGCGCCGGGCCTCGCCCATCCGCTGGCACATGGCGGTTAACTTGTCCAGCGATTCCGGATTGCCGCTCAGCGCCAGCATCACCTCGCCATCTTTCGCCAGCATTTTCAGCTCCATCAACTCACGGGGCTGAATGCCAAGCTGGGTATCCAATTCACAGATCGCCCCTATGGCGGCGAGAGCTTGCTCCCGCTCCTCAGTAGTGGCGGGTAGTTTCCCCGGGGCTACGGGAATCTTGCCTTGCTCTAGGAAATCGTCGATGGCTGACAGCGGGAACGGTTCAGGCCAGTAGTTCCCCGGTGCGGGATACCCAAGGTCAATCGTACCTACGGCATCCTCCACCTCGCCCAGGCTCCACTGGTACCTAGCAAGGGCGAACCAGCCTAGAGAGTTATCTGGCTGTGAGTATGCGACTCCTTCTATAAACTCCCGTTCCTGCTCCTCCTTCTGGGCGCACAGCTTGCCAATCGCCGCCGTGCGCGCCTCGTCGGTCAGCCCTTCTGGCAGCGCGGCGAGCTGTTCGTCGAGTTCGCCTGCCAGCATGTTGAAGTAATATGGGTGCAGGATGTACAGCGTATCAGCGTCCGCCGTGCCAGTGGTGTAGGCGTCCATCAGCGGTTGCCACGCGGCGGCGGAGGGATCCTCGACCATGCTTTGCGGGTTGAGCCCGAGCGCGGCGCTGTACTTCCACTCGCGGCAGGCCAGCACAAAGTATTCCAGTTGCGGCAGGCGCGGGTCGCCGGCGTGTTTCGCCTTCAGCTCCGCCAGCTCTGCATCGCTGAGCGCCGTGGGCAGATTGAGCGCGTGATCCGTCCATAGATCCAGCATTAGCGCC
>CAYXMN010000089.1:0-10442 GCA_964465955.1 uncultured Planctomycetales bacterium | reverse complement strand
TCGCAGCGAGCCCAGGCCTGAAGCAGATGATCGCCAGCGACCCGGAGGTGGCCGAGCTCATCGAGGACGGCCGCCGTTTGGAAGGCATCGCGGCGCACCACAGCGTGCACGCCGCCGGATTGGTCATCGCTCCGGATGAGCTATGGCATTTCGTACCGACGCAGCCGCATAAGGACAGCGACCTGCAAGTGACGCAGTACGCGATGGATACGGTGCCTTATACCGGCCTGGTGAAATTCGACTTCCTCGGCTTGCGCAACCTGACGATGATTCAGGATGCTGCCGATTTCATCCGCGAGATCGAGGGAGTTGATCTTGACCCGCGCGCCATTCCCGACGACGACCCAGAGACTTATGCCATGCTCCAGCGGGGAGACGCTTACGGCGTGTTCCAGTTTGAAGCGCCGCAGGTCAAGCGCATGCTGATTGAAGGCCGTCCGGAGAACCTCATTGATCTCGCGGCGATCAACGCGGCTAACCGGCCGGGCCCAATTCAATCCGGCAATACTGAGTTGTACCTGTCCAACCGCAAGCGCGGCCAAGCCGGGCACTCGCAGTACCCGCTGATCGCCGATATCCTCGATCCCACCGGAGGCGTGCTGCTGTTTCAAGAGCAGGTGCTCGAAATTGCGCGCAAGCTGGCCGGTTTCACCCTGGGTGAAGCGGATGTGCTGCGCAAAGCGATGGGCAAGAAAAAGCAAGAGCTGATGGATGAGCAGCGCAAACGGTTCATGGATCGGGTGGCCGAACGCGGCTTAGAGCTGCGCCAGGTTCAAGACATCTGGGACATGATGGAGAAGTTCGCAGGCTACGGCTTTAATAAGTCCCATTCCACTTGCTATGCCTGGATCGCGTTCCAGACTGCCTATCTGAAGTGCCATTATCCGCAATACTTCATGGCGGCGATGCTCAATAGCTTTCTCGGCAACTCCGCAAAGTTGGCGCAGATTCTTTCGCAGTGCCGGCAGATGCGGATCATCGTGCATGCGCCTTCAGTCAACGCCAGCGGCTACGATTTCCGCCCGACACAGGACGGGGCTATTTATTACGGCCTCGGCGGGGTGAAAGGCATCGGCGCGGGGCCGGTGGACGCCATCGTGGCGGAACGCAGGGCTGGCGGCGAGTTCCAGTCGCTGGCGGGATTCTACCAGCGCATGAAGGGAAAAGGGCTCAATAAGAAGGTGCTGCAATCGCTGGCGATGGCCGGGGCGTTCGACTGCCTGCATGCCAACCGCGCTGAGTTGATCCAAAACCTTGATGACATTGAAGGTTTCCTGCGCGGGCCAGACAACCAGATTAGCTTGTTTGGCGAGGACAGCGCGGGCAGCACCAGTGTGCTGCCCAGCAAGGAAGTAACAATCCTCGACGTGGCGTTTCTGGAAAAGGAAGCCATCGGCGTGTTCCTTACCCATCACCCTTTCGCCGACCACGTGATGTACCGGGACCAGCGCTATTTCCAACTGGCCGCTTTTGAAGACTCGGTGCTGAACAGCTATACGAGCTGGACGGATCGGGTGCTGCCCAGCAACGGCTTGGCCGGACTGCTTAGCAGCGTCCAAGTGCGGCATGCCAACACCTCAAGCCGCTTATATGCCAAAGCGCGCCTGGAAGATCCGGAGCGTAGCATCAGTCTGGTGATTTGGCCCAAAGCCTACGAAAATGCCAGGGAATACATCGCTGAGAACACTCCTGTAATCGTATTCGGGCGCGTGCAAATTCTCGAAACGGTGCAAGAGCCGGCACAAGCCTGGGATGAGTTGGAGCTGGTGGTCGACCGCGTATTGCCGTATAACGAAGCTGGCGCGCGTTTTGTTGATCCTGCTCCGGGACAACTTGCCTCCGGCATGCCGGAGTATAGCCTGGGGCAGCTCAGCAAAACCGGTGACAGCAGTACAGGCGGCGTTCCCGAGGGCAGTGCAGGCGGAGACACGGTAGATCCTGGCCTGGAGCATTGCATGGAGGCGGAACCTACTTCGTTCAATCCGGCGCCGCTCGCGTCCTCGATCCTGTTCGACCTTGACTTGAAGCAGGCTGATATCGCCCAGCTCAGTTTGCTAGCACAACGCCTCGAAAAAGCTCGCGGTGAGAAGGAAGTGCGCCTGCGGCTGCGCGATGTCAGCCAGCAGCTCGTACAGATCAAGGTGAACCGCCGGTTTTATATCAACGAGGAAGTAGTCACGCAGCTCGAGCGCGAGTTCCCGTTCCTGCGCAGCGCAGGGTAGAATAGGCATGGCGAGTGGGCCAGGCGGCCGCGGCGGAAACGCCGAGGAAAGTCCGGGCACCACAGGGCAGGGCGCCGGGTAATACCCGGAGGCTGCGAGGTCATGGAACGCGCTACAGAAACAAACAGCTCGCTATGGCGAACCTAGAGCGGCAGGCTGCGTAAACCCTTCGGGAGCGCGGGCGTAACCGCGGGGGCTGCCAAATTCCGGAACGGGAGTCCGCGGGCAACGGTGAAACGGTGGGGTAAGAGCCCACCAGCGGCGTGGCGACACGCCGGCTTAGGCAAACCCGCCTGGTGCAAAGCGGAAACAGGCAGCGCTTAACGGCGCAGGGCTGGCCCAGCCCGCCTGGAGCTCGCTGCATAAACTGGCTGGTAACAGCCAGCGCAGACAGATGGCCGCTTAAACAGAACCCGGCTTACGGCCCACTCGCCTTTATTCCCCCATCCGCGGCGGCGGGATGGCTTCCTTATTCTGTTCTACTGGCATGCCCAGTTCTTGCTTACATTTATCGCGGTAGAACTTCGCGTCGAAAATCTCTTCTTTGTAGGCGGCGCGTTCGGCGTCCGCTTTGACGAGAAAATCCTCAAGCAAGGGCAGGGCTTCATCG
Organism: uncultured Planctomycetales bacterium; assembly: GCA_964465955.1. GTDB lineage: Bacteria > 4484-113 > 4484-113 > 4484-113 > JAFGCY01 > CAYXMN01. The sequence goes on along the minus strand of CAYXMN010000089.1, from coordinate 7,610 downwards.
TAACGCTCAAGGAAATAGAGCGCTTCGGCCTTGCCGAATAACAGCACCTTGCTGTCAGGTTCGAGCTTGAGCGCTTCCTCATAGGTCGCCAGTGCGCCAGCGTAATCCTTGTCTTGCATTTGCATGATGGCTTTGTGGTTTAAGCTGCGACCCGACTGGTTGCAGCCGGCGCAGCCAAGCAGGAGCAGCATGCATATCAGTAACGTCACTCTCACTAGCATTCGCACTCCCCGCCGGATTCGCACGGCTTACCGGCCTGGCCCGCCGCCAACTGCAGATTGCACATCGGCGAAATCGATTTCGAGCTGTTGTTTGAGCTGGTCCACGCTTTCGAATTCGATCCAGCTGCGTAAGCGTTTCACAAAGCTGAGCTTGAGCACTTTGCCGTACAGGTCGCCTTCGTATCCCAACAGATGCGATTCCATCACTATACGGTTTAGCTCAGTGGGCAGCTCATCCAACCGCTGCTCCCGCTCAAGCACCGTCCGGTGAGCGAGCTCGGAACTCATCACGCAAGTCGCGGCAGGGTAAGGCTCGCCATCCACCTCGGCTAGGCAGGCGTAAACCCCGGTAGGCGGCGTGAGTTTTTCCAGCGGCAGCAGCATATTGGCCGTCGGCGTGCCGAGCCGCGTGCCGCCCCGGCCTTTGCCATGGACGATTTCCTGCAACACGAAATATGGATGGCCGAGCAGCTGCTGCACCTCAGGCATGTTGCCTTGGCAGATTAGATCCCGCACAGTGCGCGACTTGTACGCCTGCCCGTCCCGGCTCAAGGCTTCGACGTAACGCACCTGGATGCCCAGCCGCCGTCCCAGCGATTCAAAATTTTCGCGCCCGGCGATCTGGTCATTGCCCAAGCGGCTGTCATAGCCTACGCACAATGCCGCCAGCGGGCAGTACTGGCCGAGCAGTTGCAGGAACTGCGCCGCGGTTTGAACCGCGATATTCCAGCACGAGCACAGCGTCGATTGAGGTTTGTTGGAGCAGGTGCAGTTTTTCTGCGGTGGTCGTCAGGTGCAGCCAGTCGTGGTCTGGTTGATGATAGCCGCGCGGTGCATTGCGGAAGGTAATTGCCAGCGACTTCAATCCGTTCGCGGTGGCAACGTGATACAGCTCGCTGAGCAAATACTGATGGCCGCGATGCAATCCATCGAAGAAGCCGATAGAAGCTGCCATCGCCTTGCCGTGCTGCTGGGCCCAGCCTTTCAAGTCCTCGTAGGCATAAAGGATTTCCATGTTACCGGTGGCGATGGCTGCTGGCGCGGTCCATCTCGCGCTGGATGTCACTTTGCTTGATTGACTCACGCTTATCGTACTGCTTTTTACCTTTTGCGAGTCCAATGAGTACTTTTACCTTGCCCTGCTTGAAATAAGCCTTGAGCGGAACGATCGTATAGCCCTTTTCGCGGACTTTACGGATGAGCCGCTTGGCTTCCTGGTGGTGCAGCAGCAGTTTGCGTTTGCGCTCGGGGGCGTACTCGATATGCGTGCTGGCCTGCTTATACTCCGGAATATGGCTGCCGGTTAACCACAGCTCATTCGACTTGTCGAAAGAGGCGAACGCGTCCTTTAACTGGAAGCTGCCTTGGCGTACCATCTTGACTTCGCAGCCTTGCAGCACAATCCCGGTCTCCAGTTCTTCATCAATAGTGAAGTCGTGGAAAGCCTTGCGGTTGGCGATCACCGGCGTGCTGCTTTTCTCAGCCATGGGCCGCAAATTATAACGCTAGTCGATCACATTAAATGAATTTTGTTATCAACAGGTTATCCACACTGACGCAGTGTGATTTTGCTGTACAATTCCCGCCATCGGAATTCCGGCAAAAGCCCCGCCGGTTACTGCCTAGAGGAGGAAAGCATGGATCAGCCGTGGACCAAGGAGTCTATCAAGGAGTTCGTCGAGCGCGAAAAGCTGGAAGCGATCTGGCACTGGTTTGTCGACCTGGAGGGCCAGCTCAAAGGCTTCGCCATTACCCCGCACAAGCTGGAACGCAGCCTGGAAGATGGCATGCACTTTGACGGCAGCTCGATTAGCGGATTTAACGCCATTGAGGAAAGCGACCTAGTGGCGCGCCCCGATTTAAGCACTTTCGCCGTATTGCCGGATAGCCCGGACACCCCTCGGAGCGCGCGGTTTTTCTGTGACATCCAAACCACGCGCGGCGAGCCGTACGAACGCGATCCGCGCCAAGCGCTCAAGCGCATTATCAAGCAAGCCCTAGATTTAGGTTTCACTCCTTATATGGGGCCGGAGATCGAGTTTTTCATTTTCAAAAGCTCCGAGCAGCCAATTCCGCTGGATTACGGCGGCTACTTCACCGGTCCGCCGGTGGATCGCGGCAACCGTATCCGCACCGACATCATCTCCGCGCTGCACAGCCTAGGCATCCCGGTGGAGTACCAGCATCACGAGGTTGCGCAAAGCCAGCATGAGATTGACTTGCGCTATAACGAAGTGCTCACGATTGCGGACGCGGCCATCACTTACAAATATGTTGTCAAGCAGGTTGCCCATGCCCATGGCGTGTACGCAACATTCATGCCCAAACCGCTGTTTGGCGTGAACGGCAGCGGTATGCATGTACATCAGTCGCTTTTCAAAGGCCACCACAACGCGTTTGCCGATCCCACGGATCCGCAGGGGTTAAGCGACACCGCACGGCATTACATTGCCGGTTTGCTGAAGTATGCTGAGGAAAGCTGCAGCTTCTGGGCGCCTACGGTGAACAGCTACAAGCGCTTGGTGCCGGGCTATGAAGCGCCGGTCTACATCGCTTGGTCGCTGCAAAACCGCAGTGCGATGATCCGGGTGCCGGCGTTCACGCCAGGCAGAGAAAAGAGCGTGCGCTGCGAGCTGCGTTGTCCAGATCCTTCTGCTAACCCTTATCTCGCATTCGCGACGATGCTTGGCGCGGGCCTGCAGGGGATTAAGGATGGTCTCAAATTGGAGAAAGATCAGGTAGACAACCTGTACCACTTGACAGAGCGAGAGCGGGCCAAACGCAAGATAAAGAACCTGCCGAGTAACCTGCATGAGGCGCTGCATCACACGAAGAAAAGCAAGTTTCTGCGTGAGTTGCTGGGTGAGACGCTCGTGAATAACTACCTCGATCTTAAATACGGCGAGTTTGATGAATACCGGTTACAGGTATCACAATGGGAGTTAGCGCGATATTATGCCGTGCTTTAAGTCCGGTACCTGATCGGAAGAATATTACTTTGAACCAGGTCCGGCGCGGAACCGTCCAACAGGCGATCCACGCCGGTACGCTTGCAGTTCATGGAGGCAGATAATGCGACTGTGGTTGATTTATACGGTTCTTACGGTGAGCTTGCTAGCCTTGGCTGGTTGCGGCACGACTGACAGCCTGCCGACGAGTTCGCTGACGATCCGTGACACATTGACGGACTACCTGCTATCGACGCCGGATATCACAGGCACGCTCAATCTCACGGTTGGCGCGACCAAGCAGGTGAAAATTCTGCGGACCTACAAAAACAGCAATAGCCAGACTGAAACAGACGACGTGACCCAGTTTGCTAATCTGAAATGGGAATCCGGCAGTACATTCGCCGCATTCGACCAGCTTGGCAACATCACCGGTTTATCGGTCGGAACAGCGATCATGGAAGCGAAATTTCGCGCATCCACCTTTGAGCCGTGGGATCACTGCAAGCTGCAGATTGTGGTGGCCGCCGCGCCGTAATCGAGCAGATGTAACGCGAGCGGATTGCTAGCGCTGAGCTAGGGCCAGGCGTTCTAAAATGAGGAACAGCGCGCCAACCTGGGCGAGCGTTTGGCCGGCCGCCACGCAACCATAGCCGCCAACCAGCACTGCGCCGCATGCAGCTTTGTTGAAGTGCTCTTTCACGAGACCAGTAAGGTGTGTTTCGAGTTCTGCCGTATTCAGTGCAAGTTTGCCGGTAACCGGTATCAGCTCGGTCCGCGGTGTTTTCTGCATGATGCCCCCGTACTCATGAGGTACCGGTAAGTCCCGGCCTGCCAAGGCGTGACTTAGCAGCCCCGGCAGGTTGCCGACGTAGGAATAGCTCCAGCTGGGGTTGGCGTTGAGCACGATACGGTGCAGTCGGTTGTCCACACACGGGCGCCGTCCGGCTCGCGCCATCGAAGCTTCGCCGCCTCGCGGGAACAGCACAAGGTCGTCGACGGTGATCTGCCAGTGGAGTTCCAAGGCAGCTTGGAATGGAGTGACGTAAACGCCTTCCTCGGTACGGCATCCGAGCGAGCCGCCAGCGACACTTAGCAGTCCCTGCTCGCGAAGCAGCGGGATTGCCTGCAACATTTCAGCCGTTTGCATGCCCTGATTATACGTGGCCGTGGCAAATCTATTGCGCAGTTTAACCATGGCTTCAGCGCCTATTACAATAACGCGATGCAGACGTACCTAGTTACCGGCGGGATGGGGTTCATCGGCAGCCACTTTATTGAAGCGCTACTCGCTGCCAAACCGGTGGCGTCAATTGTCAATCTCGACGCCTTGACTTATGCCGGCAACCCCCAAAACTTACTCTATCTAGCCAGTAACCCGCACTATCGATTCTGCAAGGGCGATATCACGGACGAAGCGCTCGTCAATAGGTTGTTTAAGGAGCATTCGTTTTGCGCTGTGATTAATTTCGCCGCGGAGAGTTTCGTGGATCGCAGCATCCAATCTGCCGCCCCGTTTGTTCGCACCAATGTGGGCGGAGTGCAGGTGCTGCTGGACGCGGCGCGGGCGGCAGGATGCGAGAGATTCGTACAGGTGAGTACGGATGAGGTGTACGGCAGCCTAGGACCGGAGGGGGAATTCACCGAGGATTCACCGCTCAAGCCAAATAATCCATATTCAGCGAGCAAAGCTGCCGGCGACTTGCTCTGTCGGTCGTATTTTGTCACCCACAGGCTGCCTGTGCTGATCACGCGCTGTAGCAACAACTACGGCCCCCGGCAGTTCCCCGAAAAACTTATTCCCCTGTTCATTGCCAAGGCGCTGCGTGACGAAGCGCTCCCGGTCTATGGCGATGGCCTGCATGTGCGCGACTGGCTGTACGTGACAGATCACTGCGCAGGGATACTCGCCGTACTAGATCGCGGCGTACCGGGAGAGGTGTACAACATCGGCGGAGGGACTGAACTGCCTAATCTTGAGCTGGTACGCCTCCTGCTGCGGAAACTTAGCAAACCTGCGAGCTTGATCAACCACGTGCCCGATCGCCCCGGTCACGATCGCCGCTATGCTTTAAATCATGAGAAGCTTACCGCTGCCACAGGATGGAAACCGGCCGTGGCATTCGGGGACGGCATTCAGCGCACGGTGGAATGGTACTTGACCAATAACGCTTGGCTGGCAGCGATTCTCGACGGAACTTACCAAGCTGGTTATTGAGGTTCCATTCGAGTTACCGCAGTTTTCGCTGCAACAAATAACGGACTACTGGTATCCCACTGGTACTATTGGTAGCGCCGGTGCAGCATGCGCCCAATAAGGGCCGGACTGGCGTAATACATCGCATGGGTGAGGCGAATATGGCAGACGGTGTGGCGAAAAGAATCTTGAAGGCGCATCTGGTTGAGGGCGAGTTAATCCCTGGTAAGGAAATCGCGCTAAAAATCGATCAGTCCCTAACCCAAGACGCAACTGGAACGCTGGCGTTCCTGCAATTTGAAGCAATGGGGATCCCCAAGGTCCAGACAGAGCTTTCCGTGAGCTATGTGGACCATAACATGCTGCAAAGCGACTTCCGCAATGCGGATGACCACCTTTACCTCCAAACAGTGGCTAACAAGTACGGTGTGTATTTCAGCCGGCCCGGCAACGGCATTTGCCACCAGGTGCATTTAGAACGCTTTGGCAAGCCAAGGCGCACGCTACTGGGCTCGGACAGCCATACTCCAACCGGCGGCGGATTGGGGATGGTTGCGATGGGCGCCGGTGGTTTGGATGTGGCAGTCGCGATGGGCGGCGGTCCGTTTTTCCTGCCATGCCCCAAGATCCTCGGCGTTAAGCTGAGGGGGAAGCTGCAACCGTGGGTGACCAGCAAAGATATCATTCTGGAGATGTTGCGTCATCGCGGAGCCAGCGGCGGCTTCGGCTTTATCATTGAGTATTACGGACCGGGAATTGAATGCCTTGACGTGCCGGCGCGCTCAACCATCTGCAACATGGGCGCGGAACTGGGCGCGACCTGCAGCCTGTTCCCCAGCGACCATCACACGAAAGCTTACTTGGAAGCAATGGGGCGAGGCGCTGACTGGAGCGAGCTGCTGCCGGATGAAGCAGCGACGTATGACGAGGATATGGAGATCGACCTCGACGCCCTCGAACCGATGGTCGCCAAACCGCACAATCCAGATAATGTAGTGCCGGTCAGAGAAGTCGCAGGAACCAAGCTGAACCAAGTCTGCATCGGATCATGCACAAACTCGAGCTATCACGACCTGGCGATAGCAGCTCAAGTGCTGCGCGGCAACGTGGTGGCGGACAACGTGAGCATGACACTTACCCCCGGCAGTAAAAACGTGTTCAACCAGATTGCGGCGGACGGTTATTTGACAGACATCATCGCATCCGGCGCGCGCATTTTGGAGAGCGCTTGCGGGCCGTGCATCGGCATGGGCCAGGCCCCCCCGACCGGCGGCGTCAGCCTGCGTACCTTTAACCGCAACTTCATGGGCCGCAGCGGCACCAAAGACAGCTTCGTGTACATTTGCTCGCCGGAGATGGCGGCGGTTAGCGCGCTACGCGGCGTAATCACCGATCCGCGCGAGGCCGGGCCGTACCCCGAGGTGAAAATGCCGGCCAAGTACATTACCGACGACCGGATGATCATCGCCCCGCCAGCTGATCCGGCCAAGGTGGAGGTGTTACGCGGGCCGAATATCGTGGAGTTGGAAGCGCTGGGCGCCTTGGAAGATAACTTAAGTTGCGAGGTCATTCTCAAGGTCGGGAATGACATCAGCACCGACCATATCATGCCTGCCGGCTCCAAGGTGCTGCCGTTCCGCAGCAATATTCCCAAGATCAGTGAGTTCGTGTATAACGCGCTGGATGAGTCGTTCCACAGCCGCGCGCTGGCACTCAAGGATAAGGGCGGCAACTGCATCATTGGTGGCAGCAACTACGGCCAAGGCTCCAGCCGGGAACATGCCGGGCTAGCCCCCCGTTTCCTCGGCACACGGTTTAAAATCGTCAAGGACTTTGCGCGGATCCACCTGGCTAATTTGGTCAATTTCGGTATCTTGCCACTGCGGTTCAAGGACGCGGCGGATTATGACCGGATACAGCAAGGCGACCGGCTGGAGATTACCGGCATCCGCGCGCAGCTCGGCAGCGGGAATGAAGTGGTGGTGCGTAATGCCACACAAGATTACCAATTTACCGCTGTCGCGCAGTTGTCCGAGCGTGACGAGCAAATCGTGCTGGCTGGCGGGAAACTGAACTTCACCCGCCGGCAAGCGATGGAGTAAGCATGCGTAGCAAGCAAGCCTGGATTGTGGCCTTGATCTGCTTGGGCCTGGCGCTGTTGTGCGGGTGCCCGCCAGCGCAGAATAATGGCGGCGGAGGCAGCGCCGGCGGAAGCACAGTCGCTACGACCGAATCGGGAATGGA
>CAYXMN010000088.1:0-10826 GCA_964465955.1 uncultured Planctomycetales bacterium | reverse complement strand
TCTCGGTGGTATAAGCGTGTACAACGCCATCCGCACCAGCCAGAATGATGTATTCCCCGAGCAGCAGCGGCGCGGTTTGACCCGCTGCTGCGGTGAGTGTGACCGTCCCCGGCAAGACGCCGAACCAATGTAGTACACCGCCGCTCGCCGTACAGGCCGCCAGCCGCGAGCCGTCCAGCGCCAGGGAATAAGGCGCGCCGGTTTGGCCGCCAGCGAGCGCACCGGCACTAGATCCGTCCGCGAGGTTGTAGCGCGCGATATTATTCGCCATACCCACCGCTACCCAACCCGCTGCGCTGATGACCGGTTCACTCGCTCCAGAAATCCCTGGTATGGCCTGCCAGCTCACTGCAAGCGGTTCCAACGGTCCGCCGGCTGGTTGACAGCCCGTGCGTGCGGCATCCGCGCGGAAGTAGCCCCATGGTTCCCCGCTCACCGCCAGGCCAGGTAAATATGCGTGGGTGTACTGTGTGATGACGGTGCGCGCCTCCTGCTCGTCTTGGGCTTGCAGCGTCAGCGTGTAGGGCGCTCTACGCTGCGTGAGTGCCAGTTCGTAGGTATATGGGGAAGTTTCACCGATGTCTGCCGCAGTGAGGACCAGCGACTGTGAACCTGCGCCGGCAAGGTCCGCCGCCGTCCCTTGCACATAACGCAGCAAGTAACTCACTTCAGCGCCTTCGGGGTCAGTCGCGCTGCCAAAGGTGAGGCGCAAGCCATTCGCGGCGGCAGCGACGGAGGTGATTTCCAGCGTTGTGTCCCAGACGGGGGGCAGGTTGCCAGGCGCGGCAGTGTAGGCGACTTGGTTGCTGGCCAGCCCGATGCTGCCATCCGCCGCCCAAGCTGCGACATAAAAGGAATTCTGACCTTCCTCAAGCGCAGGTGTGTATTCATAGCTTAGGGCTTGGCGGCGTGAAGCGCTGTCGGCGTTATTCCAGACGGAGGTCCGGCTGATGGTCGGGGCGTGACCTAGCAGGCTGAAGGCTCCAGCATCAGGCGCACTACCCAGAGCGCGGTATACGTTGTAGCCATTAACGCTGGTGTCGAAATTGCGAGCGATGGGGACGAGATCGGCGCTGTTAATCTCACCGTTGCTGTCACCGTCAATTAGCTGCAGTTCCGCTGGGATATCTGCAGCCGCCGGTTGCTCCAAATAATGCATTGCGATCGGCGTGATATCCGGTGCGCCGACAAGTGAGTTGTTGTCATAGTCGCCGACATTACGTTCAGTCCAGCGTAGAAGCGGGGTTCCAGCTACTTCCGTCAGTTCCAGCAGAGGTGCGCTGCCTGGATCGGAGTTCACCTCGCTCAGGCTTTTATATACGCGCTCAGGCCCGGACTGGAATCTGATTTCCGCCAACGGGCCGGGGGTAACCGGCACTGTGCTGTCGCGCGCGCCAATCCGGGCCAGCGCCACGATAATGACGCCAGGCTCACGGTGGGCGACGGTCAGCAGTAAATACTCTTCCGCACGTCCTGGCGCAAGCTCAACAGTATTCAGCGCGAGTAATGCTGGATCGTAATCCAGGTACAAATAGATATCGGCTGGGGCATTGTATCCGGCATCAATCCTGACCTCCGGCGTGCCCGACGCGTCTGTGCCGGACCCGGCCGAAACTGCCACCGCGGTTAAACCTCGCCACTCCGCAATAGGCCGGTTTTCAGCATCAAGCAGATGTAGTCCGATACCTTGAAGGCGCAGGCCAGGTTGCGATTCCAGCCACTTTGCTGAAATGCGTGAAGGCTGCAGTGAAGCTGCTGCAAGCTGGGTGGGTGAGGCGACCCGTGCGCCGCCGCAGCCCAGTGCGCCGCACAGCAGAGCTACTGCGAAGATGGCTATTCCTGGCTGTATGACCGGTCTGAGATTATGTCCCAGCTTCACCATTGAAATCCTAACAGCCGCCAGCCTCGACTGCATAACTCCTCGGCGAATTCCGGATCGCCCAGCAGCAGCAGTTCCTGCTCGCGTTCTGCCTGATACCCGGTGCGTTCACGGGCCAATCCGTCAAGCTTTCCGGGGTGGCACATGACTTCCACGACAGCGCCCGGCGTTGCATCGAGCAGCGCAAGCAGACGCTCACGTGTGATTGCATCAACGCCGAAAAAGCCCTCGATCAGGCAACCCGGCGTCAGCACGCCTTCGCGCCTGGCGAGCTCGCGCTGTTCCGCGCTACGGGTGCGCAGGCGCAGGTTGTGGCGCCGTGCTAGGGTGACGGCGAGCGGAAACAAGGGCGCGAGCAAATGCGTGTGGTGGTGGCTGTCGATATGCGTTAGCTTCACACCGAGTTCCATCAGGCGCGTCAGTTGCGCCTGCCATTCGTTCAGCACGGCATTGCGGAAGAGGGACGCCTCCCAAGTGAATTCAAGCAGCGCGAGCGTTTTGTTGAAGCGTCCATCGTCAGTCAATAGCGCGGCGGGATAGTACTTCGTGAGTGGCGCGCCGGCGGAGATGTTGAGGTGCGCCCCCGCGCTGAGATTGGATGACTCCAAGCCCAGTACCTCGTCCACGCGGACATAGTTCGCCATCACCGTCGTGCTGCGTACCACGCCTTGGCCACTGGCCAGGATGCCGCGGCAAATAGCCGGGCTGAGTCCGTAGTCATCAGCATTAAAGATCAGCACCCGGCTCACTTGCGTTTGCGCCGCTCCTGTAGTTCTTGCCGGACGAACTCCGTGACTGCCTTGGCGGCGGCCTCGGCGCAGTTGATGTCTTCCAAGCCTGGTCTAACTTGGCTGTACGCCAACTCCCGCAACGCATCACCCAAGGATGAATGCGCATCCGCTGCGCGTAGTAAAAAGCGCCGCGGAGTCTCGGCGGAGACATGCAGGAAGCCTAAACGCTCCAAATCGCGGCAAATGGCGATGTAACTTGCGACAACCTCGTTCTCCGGAATAATCCGGCCACGCGCACGGTTGCGGGGCAAGCGCCTTAAGGTGAAGATGAGCACGATGAGAATTGCGAGGATAGCTAGGCTTAGCCCAGTGGCCATACCATGCGCTTTGGCCAGATCCCATAGCTGCTTAACCAAATCCAACAGCATCTGTTGCGTGCCGGCCGGGTCGATGATGAACAGCTCTTGGAGGAAATTAATCGCCTTGCTGAACCACTGGGTGGCTTCCTGCCGGTTAAACGCTGCTTGGCCTGCCGGGGTGGGATCAAACGTGATCCAGCCGTAACCGTCGAAATAGATCTCCACCCAGGCATGAGCATTGGAGGCTTTATAAAGATAACCGTTATCCACAAGGCTGAAAGTTGCCGGAGCATAGCCGGTGACCAAACGTGAAGGAATGCCGTTGAGACGGCACAGCACGGCCATGGCGGTGGCGAAATGCCTGCAGTAACCTTCCCGGGTGTTAAACAGGAAGGCCTCGCAAATCTCCTGTTCGCCATCCGTGGGATTGAAGCTGTGGGTATAGGTTAGGTTCTCTGGATCGAGTAAATAGTTATAGATCGCTTCAACTTTATCCCAGGTGCTGGTCGTCCCATCCTCACCTGCTTCAACGGAAGCGGTGACGGTGTTGGCGAAGTTGCGCATCCGCTGGCTCAGTGGACGGTAGGACTCTGGATCGATGCCGAGTTCTGACAGTTCTTCGCCGGTGGGGGCGGTCTCAATGGGCAGCTGCGTGTAATGCTTGACAATCTGTTCAGGACCGAGCGAGTACACCTGCTTGAGTTGGGCGGAACCGGCGCGCGGCACCAGCGAGAATACGGTATAGGTGAAATCCTCCGGATGGACCACCGTTGGATCCATCGGCTGGATAATCCCGGCTGGATTAACCAGCGGTTCGTCGACGGGCTGTCCGGATCTCGTCTGCGAAATGTTGCTTAGCTGGTAGGGTTGGTACATCGCCAAGTAGAATCCGTCGTGCTGGTCCAGCAGCTTGATCTCTTGGCGCACAATATCGTACTGCGCGTCTTCAACATGGTTGTCGGAGTAAATGTTATCCTCGACGACTTTGAGTTGAACGCGCTTCTCCAATGTCTGGACTGCTTCAATCGTGGGGAAGTCGAATAGAGGCACCTGCAAGGGGTGCGGCGGCAGTTCGGATGCCAGTTCCTGGAGCGGCATGATGCCGCTGCCTTTCACGCCCTCGGAATTTAGCAGAGGCGACTCAACCCAGCCTGATCCTGTGTAAACATCATAGACCTTAGCCCGCAGGTAGCCACTGCGATGGCTCTTGAGCAGCAGCACCGGGCGCGGATCCACGCTGAGCTCGCTTGAGCTGGTGAGGTCCATGTTGTCGCCCAGGCCCACTTCAGTCTGGCTGGTGTCCGGCTGCCCCGCCAGCACATTCTCCTCATCCGGTTCCTCGCGATGGGTATCTTCCTGATCCACTTGCGGCGCGGTATTAAGGACTAGCCGGCGGTTTTGCTGAGAGCTGTGCGGGGTAAAGACGTAGGCGACAATGCTTAAGATGATGATGCCCAACACTGCGCGGAGCAGCACTGCGACAAAGTCGAAGCCCAGTTTGAAATTGGGAGTCGGATGGTCCGGATCGACGGCGGATACCCTTAGCGCAATCTCAATCTGATGCGCAATGTACAGCGCGCAACCGGAACTGATTAGGAACAGCGGCAGCAACAACATGAACTTCAGGTCGTAGCTGGCGACGCTGGAGAACAGCAGGAAGATCACGCAGACCATCAGAATGAAGCGATGATCTCCGGGGGAAAACGCTTTGAAGGCGAGCAGCACCATCAGCACGCCGAGTAGAATGCCCAGGTAGTTGCCGTATAAATCAGGATTGCGCTGGAGTTGCAGCAGGTAATAGACCGAAACAGCGACAGCCAAGCCGGAAATGATATAAGTGGTGATGCCGCGCCAGCGTTGGGCCAAAAAGTAGCTATACGCAAAGCCCGCGGTAATGCCCAGGCTTAATTGCAGGTTTAAAGCCAGGTCATCCATTGCCAGATGCATGATCTGGATTGCGATCATCCCGGCGAAATACGTGGCGAAATACAGCAATTTACGCTGCGCCATCCGGTCGTCCAGAGCGCTGGTTAACGCGTGTTTATGGATGAAGAGCCGGCTCACCTGCCTCTCCTCACCAGAACGGATTTTGCCAGTGCTTGCTCCAAGGCGCGCCCAAGGTTGTCGCCAAAACTCACTTCGTACATCAAGAAGCCTTCGCCGAAAGCAAGACGCGGGGTCCGGACGGAGGAAAGGCTGGCGCGCTCGAAGCTCGTGCGGTTGAACGTGATCACCGCCAGGCTCCGGAAATGCACGGCCATTTGCCGCAGGCGCTGTAATGTCGTCTCGTTCAAGTTGGCGGTGAAGACAACCAGGCTGCTGCCACGCGGTAAGTAATTGAGGATGACCTTGCCCTGCTTATCCCAATCCACGTTACCGCCGCCCTTGAGGCGAGCCAGGCGGATCGCCAGCTCCTCATAGAAGGCGCGCCCATGTCCTGACAGCGTGTCATGTTTGTCGCCATGCAGCGCCAGATAATGCAGCATGAAGCGCTCGCTCAGCGTGGCGTGGGCCAGGCTGGCGACCATTGTCAGGCTGTATTCGAGCGGGTTTTCCGACGGTGTGCCGCGCAGCATCTGGTCCTCGACCAGTACCAGGGTGCTGATCGCCGCAGCGACATTTTGTTCATACTGGCGGCTAATCAGCGTGCCAAGCCGGGCGGTGGAAGGCCAGTGCACATGCCGCAGCGAGTCGCCTTGGCGGTATTCGCGGACGCCAAGGAATTCCGTGCTATTGCCGGGATTGGCGATGGTTTCCATTTCGTCCTGGGACAACCGCGAAACGCTGGCTGGACGGGTGAATTTGAACATTACTGGCTTGGGCAGCACGGTCAACTCGGTGCGTTCCTCCAGCCGCCGCCAGCATTTATAAAAGCCGAAGGGATCGCCGCCGTAGAGGTAGAACGGGCCGACATTGAACACCCCGCGCCGGGGCGGGGTTAGTTGGTAGTTCGCCGTCACCGCCGTACCGCGCGGGGCGGAGTAGAACGCCACCGATGTGTAGTCTTGGCCGGGGGTTACGGCGTCATGCAGATCAAAACCGAGAATGCCGTAGCGCGTCGCGTTACGCTCATTGGTCAGTTCCAGGGAGACCAGCAGCGGATTGGTCGCCACCGCCAGATTGGGATGCTTGCGTTTAATGCGTAATCCGCGCACGGAGTGCTGCGCCCACACATAAAGGACGATGTTAGAAGTGACCAGGAAGACGGCGGTATAGACCAGCAGCGGGTTGCGGAAGATCGCCGCGACAGTGACGGTGAAGGCTGTCAGGAACAGGAACACCGCCGACAGGCCTGTTAACTTGGAAAACACTTGTGATAAGTTTATCGTCTGTCAGCGGAATTCAGCCAACTAGGATTCCCTTGTGCATTAAGTTGCACCTAACTCTCCAGGATGAACTTGCCAAGGTCGGTCTGCTGCGACGGCAGGCGGATCGGGTAATCTGCATTAAAGCAAGCCAGGCAAAACTCATCTTTGGGGAATCCCGTTGCCGCTACCATGCTGTCGATCGTCAGGTAATGCAAAGTGTCTACACCGAGGTGTACACGGATTTGCTCCAGATCCATGAGATGGGCAATTAGTTCTTCGCGCGTGCCGAAGTCGATTCCATAAAAGCAGGGGTGTTTGATTGGCGGGCTGGAGACGCGCATGTGCACTTCGGTCGCCCCAGCTTCGCGCAGCATCTGCGGCAGTTGTTTGGTTGTGTTGCCGCGGACGATGCTGTCGTCAATCAGCACGACGCGCTTGCCGCGCACAGTCTCATCGAGCGGGCTATATTTCATCCGGACGCTCTCTTGGCGCATGGATTGAATCGGCTGAATAAAAGTGCGTGCGACGTAGCGGTTTTTCACTAAGCCTTCGCGGACGGGGATGCCGCTGAACGCGCTGTAGCCTTCAGCTGCCGGACGGCCGCTTTCAGGCACGCCGATGACAATATCGGCATCCACCGGCGCTTCCCGCGCAAGTTGCTGGCCCATGCGAAAGCGCATCGCGTATACCTCGCGATCGCGTAGCAAAGTGTCGGGCCGGGCGAAGTAAAAATACTCGAAGATACAAGCCTTGCGCGGGCCTTGTTTATCAAGCTGGAAGCTCGCGATACCCTTGTCGTCCAGCCGCACGATTTCGCCGGGTTCAACCTCGCGGACGTATTCAGCGCCGATGAGGGGGAAGGCGCAGCTCTCGCTGGCGAGCACGAAGCCTTTATTGATTTTGCCGATGCAGAGCGGGCGTACGCCCCAAGGATCGCGCAGGCCCCAGACCGCATCCGAGGTGAGGAGCGCTAGGTTGAAAGCGCCGCGCGCCATATTGCCGAGTTGTTTCAGCGCGTCCTCGAACACGCCGTGGGTGAACAACTCTTGCAGCAACAAGCCCATCAAAGCACTGTCATTGGCCTGCTGCATCGTGACGCCGTAGTTATGTTCCAGCAGGTTTTTGAGCTCCATGGAATTTACCAGGTTGCCGTTGTGGGCCAGGGCCAGCGCGCGCCGGCGCTGAAAATGCTTGTTGAAGACGATGGGCTGGGCGTTGCGCCGCAAGCTGCCGCCCGAGGTGGAATACCGGTTGTGGCCTACCGCCGCCACACCTTTGAGCAATTGCAGTATCTCCTCGGTGAACACCTGGGAAACGAGGCCCATGTCCTTGTAACAGGTGATGTGCTCGCCGTTGGCGCAGGCGATGCCGCTGGATTCCTGCCCGCGGTGCTGCTGCGCGAACAGGCCGTAGTAGGTGATGCGGCTGACGTCGCGCTCCGGCGCGAAGATGCCAAACACCGCGCAGCTTTCCCGTGCTTCGCTCACCTTAAATCTCCCTAAGCTGGTCCGCCAGTCCGTGCTCCAGGATCAGCCGCAATGGAGTATACCCGCACCCGAGGATGTGCCGGTCGTTGAACGCGACCGTCAACTGGCCGTCCGCTGTTTCGCCGATCTGGGTCAGCTTGGTCTGGTAATGCAGGGCGGCGGTCCGCAGCCAGCCGCGCTGCTGCTTGTTTACCGCCACGAGCCAGCGGTGGCCTTCCTCGCCGAACAGCGCCGCCAGCGTATTGTGGTCTTCGACATCGTAGCCATCGGGCAGGAGTTTGCCCAGGTCAAGCTTAGCGCCGGTCTTGCACATTTCCACCACAGCGGTGAGCAGGCCGCCGTCACTGATGTCGTGGCAGGCGGTAACGGACTTTTCCTGGATCGCCTTGAGCAGGAAGCGTGTGCTGTCGCGGAAGGCGCGGTAATCGTGCTGGGCCAGCTCGCCGCCGCGGAAGCGGCCCAAGTCGAACAGCAGCGCGCTGCCGTCGAGCCGGCCATCAGTTTCGCCAAGCACGTACAACTCCAGACCCGCTTCGCGCGCCTCGCCGGGCACAAAATGCGCGTAATCCTCCAACAGGCCGAGCATGCCGACCACAGGCGTGGGCAGCACTCCCGCACCGGCTGTTTCGTTATATAGGCTCACGTTCCCGCCAGTCACCGGCAGGTTCAGCTCATTTAATGCTTCACGCATGCCAGCGACGGACTGCACAAACTGCCACATGCGGTCCGCCTTCTCCGGGTTGCCGAAGTTCAGGCAGTTGGTAATCCCCAGCGGGGTGCCGCCGACAGCCACCACGTTGCGCGCGCTCTCCAGCACGGCGCGCGCCCCGCCCAGCTTGGGATCGAGGAACACGTGCCGCCCGCTGCCGTCCGTCGCCAGCGCCAGGGCTTGCCCGGTTTCCTTGATGCGCACCACTGCGGCATCACCCGCGCCAGGTCCGAGCACAGTGTTTGTGCGCACCATATGGTCATACTGCTGGAATACCGGATGTTTGCTGGCGATACTGGGATGACGCAGCAGGTGGCGCAGTTTGTGCTCGAAATAGTTCGCGCTGCCGGGCAGCGCTTGGCCGCCGGCCTTCAACACATCGCCGTGCGCTTCAACGCGATCCATCGCCGTGCTGATGTCCGCGTCGATCGCTGGCTTGCGGTTCGTGTAATAACTTGGTTCTTCATAGGGGCGGTCATAGTCCGGGCCGTCCTCGGCCAGCGGCACGTTGGGCAGCTCAGCCACCGTTGCGCCCTTGTGCAGGATCAGCACGCGCTGATCCGGCAGGACTTCGCCGCAGGGCACGGCGGTCAGCCCCCACTTCTTGAATACATCAAGGAACGGCTGCTCTTGGCCGGCTTCTACGACCACCATCATCCGTTCCTGGCTCTCGGACAACATCATCTCGTACGCGCTTAGGTCTTTCGCGCGTTGCGGCACTTTATCCAAGTCAAGCTGCATGCCGGTCTGCGCGCGCGCGGCCATCTCGACGCAGCTACAGGTGAGGCCCGCGGCGCCGAAGTCTTGCACGCCGACCAGGCCGTCCATGTTCATGATTTCCAGCGTGGCTTCAAGCAAAAGCTTTTCCATGAACGGATCGCCCACCTGGACGGCGGGACGCTCCTGGGCGTAATCCTCCGGGAGTTCCACGCTGGCGAACGTCGCTCCCTGCACTCCGTCGCGGCCAGTCTTCGCGCCGACGATGAGCGAGCTGTTACCCGGCCCATGAGCCACGCCTTTAAGAATGCGGTTCTTGCGCACAATTCCCGCGCACATCGCGTTGACCAAGCAGTTGTTCGTATAGGTCGGATCGAAGCCAACCTCGCCGCCGACGGTTGGTATGCCGATGCAGTTGCCGTAATGCGCGATACCGCTGACCACGCCATTGACGAGGAACCGGTTGCGCGCGGCTTGCGCCGCGGTCACGCCTGGGCAGTACGGCAGCTCCTGTGGCTTTTGGAATGCGACGCCAGTCGCGTCCGGCCAGGCCACTCCGTATTTCCATACGCTCGAGACAAAGGGAAAGTCTTTAATCTGTTTAACGGCGCCGCGCTGGACCGGCGAATACTCCAGGCGCTTGATAGCTTCATCCAACCTCGATTGATCGAAAAGCTGGTATACGCGTGCACCGGGCTCGAACGGCTTCTGCCCCTCAGGCACGAGATCCGCCACATCCAGGCCCAAAGTTGCCTTGAGGACGGCGACAATTTCATTGGCGGAGTCCTCGCCGCCATTATTAAGCATGGCGACAAAGCCTATGAAATCAGGCAGCACACAGTAAGCTAAGATCTCGGCTTCTTTTCCTTGCAGCTTGCGCAGTTCAGTGATTGCCTTGCGCGCGATCGGTCCGCGTTCCAGCAGGGGCCGGCGCATGTTGGTCATCCACGAAACGGAACATACATACGGCTTGGGGTCGGCTGTCCACGGAATTTGCGGCCCAGCCTGCTTCGGCGCTTCCTCGGCCTCGGCGGGCTGAGCCAGCTCCTGAGGCGGTTCCCCGACTGCGGCGACGGGATAGGGATTGCCGAACCGCAGGCTGTCCAGCAGCGCAATCGGGCGCGCACCCATGGCGAAGATATCGCGGATAATGCCGCCCACGCCGGTGGTCGCGCCCTGGAACGGCTCCACCGCGCTGGGGTGGTTATGGCTTTCGATTTTAAACACCACCGCGTAGTCGTTGCCCAGGTCCAGCACACCGGCGTTCTCGCCGGGGCCTTGCAGCACGCGCGGGCCGGTGGTGGGGAAGGTTTTAAGGTAGCGCTTGGAGGTTTTATAGCAGCAATGCTCGCTCCACATTGCGCCGAAGATGCCCAATTCCACCACATTCAGCTTGCGTTTGACGATGGCGCAGGCGCGCTCATATTCCTCGCGGGTCAACCCGACCTTATGCAGCAACTCGTCGCTGGGTGGATCGGGCACGCTGGTGTCGGTCAGAATCTCAGCCATAGGCCTCCTCGCGCGCAGAATTATAGCGGGTGGCACGGTGCAAACCCGTGTCTGTACAAATGAGGCGAAAGCGAGATTGACTCTGATTTACCAAATAGCTAATCAATTGCGTACCTACGCTGGTATA
>CAYXMN010000087.1:0-10917 GCA_964465955.1 uncultured Planctomycetales bacterium | reverse complement strand
AGCAACTGCTGTATTACGCCGAGCTGCCGGGCCGGCAGGCCGGGCGCCTGGTCTACCACCACCAACTCGCCCGCAGCCAGGATTTGCGCCTCGTCGCGCGCGTGATCAATACAGGGTCGAAGCCCAGCGCGCTGTACATCGTGCCCGGCGACGCGGCGGCGGACGTGAACACGTTCTACGTGGGCTACCTCAGCGCGGAGCTGTTCTGGAAGAACCTCAACCGCGGCAACGGCTACGTCGCGAGCCTGCCGCCGGGCAGCCAGACGGTGCTGATCGAGCAGCGCCTGACGGGCGGCCAGACCGGCTCGGGCTATTACAAGCTGGTCAACCTGGGCGAGGAGCCGCTGCTGCTTGAAATGCTGTCGCTCAATCCCGGCACGCCGATCCCCGCCAAGGAGATGGGCAGCCGCACCGGAGCCTCTGGCGCGGTCTACGGCCCGCCGTTCTACACCATCTCCGAAACATACCAATGCGGTGATCCGTGGAAATACCTGCGTCTCGGCGGAGACAAGCCCGCGAGCATGACGGATTCGACCACGCTGGATGGCTGCTACGGCATGACGCACAGCTACAGCGTGGAGCTGAGCAATCCGCTGGGGCACCCGGCGCTGGTGTTCGTCGTGTTGCGCGGCAGCGCGGGCGAAGTCAAGGGGCAGTTCTACATCGACGACGAGTACGTGGGCACGCCGCTGGTGAAGGGCGGCGACGAGCAACTGCTCAAGGAAATCCCGCTCAAGCCGGGCGAGACTAAGCTGCTCAAGATCACCGCGATCCCGCTCAACGGCGGGTTCTACCCCGCGAGCATCATCCTGCGCGAGAGCCGGTATCCGTAAAGGTGGCGGCGAACCTAAGTGCCGGTGTGACAGCAATCTCCCCGGCCTAAGGGCCGGACTACCGAAGTCCAAACTACGTGAGTAGGGCAGGCTTACAGCCCACCTTAAAAGCGGGCAAGCTGCCCCGTGCGTTGAATCTGATCAAACACTTTAGTCCCTCCCATCGCCTACAATTTCTTCATGGTTGACTTCCCGCGTATTGTCTTCATCGTCGCGCGCGCATGCCTGTTTGCCTGCGCCGCCTGTCTCATCGTTGTGGCCGGCACGTCGGCCAGCCCTGCGGGTACCCCCGCCAAGGGCGCGCCGCTCACCCTGGAGGAGCTGTTCACCCCGCCCTGGCCCTTTGGCAGCGGTGCGCAGGCTGTGGCGATCAGCGATGACGGCCGGTTCCTGGCCTACGGCTGGAACAGCGAGGGCAACCCCTGCCGCGACCTGTGGGTGCTCGACCGCGCCAGCGGCGCGCGGACCCAGCTCACCGACTTCTGGGGCGAGACGGAAGCGCGCAGGCGCCGCGAGTTCACCCGGCAGTTGGAGCGCGATCGTAAGCAGTGGGACAAGGACCACCCCGCGCAGGATGAGCAGCGGGCAGCGGACCAGGCTGAACCTGAGGACGATGCCGCCCAGGCCGGAGCTGCCGCGAACGCTGAGAACACAACAGGCGAGAGTGAGGACGCCGGTGCTGCGGAGACCGCGGCGGAAGCTGAACCAGCCGGCGGCAAAGTCAAGGACGAGCCCGCATTCGATGCGGAAAAGCGCATCGAGGAGTTTGAGAAGGAACTGGAGAAGCAGCGCCTCAACTTCGGCGGCATCGGCGAGATCGAGTTCCGCCGCTTAAGCCACACGCTGCTCTACACCTACGGCGGCGGCATCTGGAGCGTGGACCTGGATGGCGCTGGCGCGCCGGTCCAGGTGTTGAACCATGAGCAAGGTTTCGGGGGCATCAGCCGCGTCAAGGACAGCGACGACCTGCTGCTCGCCAGTGATTGCGACGCGTTCCTCTGGCGCCCCGACGGCCGCCTGCGCCAGCTCACCTTCGGCGGCTGGGGCGAGTATGACAACATCTCCGGGATGGCGCTGACCGCCGACGAACGCTGGCTCGCCGCCGTGCGCCGCGACTATACGGCCACGCGCAAACAGCGCATGCCGGAGCTGCTGGGTGAGAACCCAAGCTATACCGAGCATTACCATGTGCGCCCCTGCGACAGCCCTGAGCGCGTCAAGCTGCTGCTCTACGACCTGTCCGCCGAACCGCCTTGGCCCATCGAGGTCGAGCTGCCCGAGGAGCCGTTCTTCCAGGTGGAGAACCTCGACTGGGATCCCACCGGCAAGCCGCAGCTGCTGCTCACCACCATCGACAAAACCGTGCAGCAGTACCGCGCGTATCTCGTCACGCCGGTGGCCGATGCGCCCGCCGACGAGGATGAATACAAGCTCGAATTGCTGTACGAGGAAAAGGACGCGGCGTGGATCAACTGGGATCGCACCGGCGTGCGCTGGGCTTACGGCGGACGGCTGCTGCTGCGGTCCGAGCATAACGGGCTGGCGGGGATCTACGAGCTGGTGGAGCCTGAGGCCGGCGCCACGGATGGCAGTGAGGGCGAGGCGGCAGAGCCGGGCGCGGCGGACGCCACTGCTGAAGAAGCGGCGGCGGAGGAAGCAGCAACCGTCGCGCCGGGGGCGGCGCCGGAAATCCCGGCGGAAGAGGAACTCAAGCCTACGCGCCAGCCGTTACCGAGGTATATCGACGATGAGGAGATCATCGCGCTGAGCCCGCTGGAGCATTCACCGCAGGCGCTGGTGGAGTATTACCACCCGGATACCGCGTCGAAAACGATCGGCCTGTTTGATCTCACGAGCTGGGAATTGACGCCGTTCACGAATAAACCCGGCTGGCGCAGCATCCTGGCACTGACGGAGGACGAAACGCTGCTCATCTACAGCGCCGGAGGTGATCGCAACATGGGCGAGCTGCGGCTGCTCGATCTCGATGCCGCCAAGCTGCACGAAGGTATCCCGGCGCAATGGGACCTCGGGCTGGTCTGTGCCCGCGGCGACACCTCGCGCTTCGATGACTGGGCCGCCACCTGGGATGTGCGCTACATCGATGTGCCGGTGGCGCAGTTCCCCGAGTTCGAGCACATTTACCGCACCGGCGACTTGTGCCAGGGGCGCACGATGAAAGTCAAGCTCTACCTGCCCGAGGGCTGGAAGCCCGGCAAGCGGTACCCGCTGCTGATCTGGGCGCACGGTGCGGGCTATGCCCAGCAAGTGAAGCAAGACCCGGGCTGGTACACGCTGTTCAACCCGTGGGTCGTCAGCGAGCGCGGCTGGATTGCCGCTGAGGTGGATTACCGCGGCAGCGAAGGGTACGGGCGCGACTGGCGCATTGACGTGGCGGGGCGGCTGGGCAGCCCCGAGGTGGAGGATCTGGTTGCCGCCAAACGCTACCTCGTGAATGAATACGGCGCGGACCCGGAGCGGACGGCGCTCTGGGGCTGGAGCTACGGCGGCTTCCTCACGCTGATGGCGCTGGGCCAAGCGCCGGGCGAGTTCCCGGTGGGTTGCGCGGTGGCGCCGGTCAACCGCTGGGAGAATTACTACTACTGGTACTGCACCGAGCGGCTGGGCGATCCGGCGGAGCATAAGCAGGCGTATGAGCGGTCGGCGGCGGAAACATACTTGGAATACATCACCGACGACTTGCTGATTGTCCATGGCTTGCGCGACGACAACACGCTGTTCCAAAGCGTGGCGCAGTATATCGAGAAATGCCATGAAAAGAACATCGACGTGGGACTGCTGCTGTTCCCCAGCGATGCCCACGGCATCAGCAATGAGTTCCATTATGTGGATGTGTTCAACGGCATTCTGGATTACATAGACGCGCATTGGCCGAAGAAATAAACAGCAACCCGCATGGTTTTCCAAAGATTAGCGCTGCGGGCTCGGGGGTTGGTTAAATCCTTTGGGATTATGGCGCCAGGCCGGCGACGCGGTGGACCTGCATGTTGTAATAAAAGAATGTGCCTAGTGCAAAGGTTATCGAAGTAAAACCAGGGCCGGGATCACTCCCGGCCCTCTTGCTAACTCACCGTCTTACGCTAGCGAACAAATCTCTTTGCTTGTATGAAGCTAGCGATTGATAGCGACTTTTCCGTCCTCGATATCGATGTCGTAGAAGGTAATTTGCTCTCCTTCATATTCCACATAAATGCCAGGCCTGCCTTCCCCGGTGATGAAATCCGTGCCCGGGACTTTCGCCCTCAAGTACCAAATCAAGATATAGCAGGTGCTATTGGAGGGGAGGTTGAATTCGTGCGACGCTTCGCAAAACTCATCAAAGTGCAGCGTTGCAGAATCGATCAATTGATCGGCATAGATATCGCGTTCTTCGTATTCCTGCTTTTCATCATTCCAGATAAAGCAAATCTGGTATGTATAAAGCTCGACTAACACGTCTTGCTTATTCGGGCTCATTACATCCGCGACGATCGACATCGATTGATCATCATGCAAGACATGATAACCGCGCAGGCCGATGGTCTCATAATGGCCGTTCAAATAGTACTCCAGCGCCGCCTGCAATTTATCGCCGCGCAAATCGTTTGCCACGATCACACCCTGCGGATTGATGAGATATGGGGATGGGACGGCACTAACCCCCCACTCACGAGCGGTGATCGAGTCTGGATAGATTGTCTCATTTGCGGTCGGATCAAAGTCATAGATCACCGGATATGGAAAGCGCATTTGCCTGATGAAAGCCTTCATATCGTTAATCGTTTCCGGGCCATCCTTAGTGACAGTAATCACCTTGAGCTTTCCCGCATCCACAAGAGGCTTGGTGACGGCGACCATGTTCGGTGCTTCGTGCTTGCACGGCCCGCACCATGACGCCCAGAAATCGACGAGCACCCATTGCCCAGCATAATCTGACAACCGGACTGTTTGATGGTTAGTGATGTCGTAGCCTGCAATCTCTGGAGCCCGGTCGCCAGTGGCGACCCGGTAGGCATATGCTGGCGTTACGAAGCTCGTAAACAGCAGCAGCGTGATCGTACTCAGAATAATGATGTTCTTCGGCGTGCCCATCCGTCCTCCTCAAGCTTGGTGAGATGAATACAAGCGGTTGTAGAAATGTGATGCTGGTTTGCCACGAATTATTACTATTCAAGCACGATGCATAAAAACGGGCCGAAGCCCGCTGCGGAATCAACCATAATCTGATAGGTATTACACCGGCTCGGCGGTGAACTTGAAGGGCATCTCGTAGATCGTTGACTCCTCTCCGTTGCCGTCAACCGCGGGCACATGCTCCAGCACATCCGCCAGCGTTTCGTGCGCGATGTACTCGTGGTACGCCGCGATGGCGTCCGCCAGCTCCGCCGGGGCGGTATAGCGCACGGCGATGTGCGTGGTGTAGTCCAAGTCGAGCTGCTTGCGCTGCGCCTGCACGCGGTTGACCACCTCCCGCGCCAGGCCCTCGCTGCGCAGCTCCGGCGTGATTAACGTTTCGAGCACCAGCAGCAGCTGCCCGTCGCGCTGGGCCACGGTGCCTTCCTTCTCCTGCAGGTGCACTTCGAAGCAGCTCTCGTCGATGCGCTGCAGAGCGCCGGCGAGCTCGCACTCGACCCAGTTCAATTCTGCCTGGCCGCGGTGCGCTTCCAGCTGGCGGGTAATCTCCTCCGCGTTGTCGCGAATCCAATTCGCAACCGTCTGGGACAGCTTGCCGAAGCGCGGGCCGAGCACCTTGAAGTCCGGTTTATACTCAAAGCTGACATACTCGCGCTCGTCCTCGGCCCAAACCAGCTCCTTCACGTTAAGTTCGTCGAGGATCGCGCCGAGATGCTCCTGCAAGGCTTGCGGCACACGCGGATCGCCGGCAATCAGCGTCACACGCTGCAGCGGCTGGCGCACGCGCAGGTTTCGTTCCTTGCGCGCGGCATGGCCCAGGCTGACCACCCGGCGCACCTGGTCCATCGCGTATTCCAGCTCGTCATCGGCAATCGCCGGATCGAACTCTGGGTATGACGCGAGATGCACGCTCTCCGGCGCTTGCGGGTCGCAGGTGCGCACTAAGCCCTGGTACAACTGTTCGGCGATGAACGGGATGAACGGCGCGAGCAGCCTGGCGCATGTTGTCAACACCAGGTACAGCGTCTGGTACGCAGCCCACTTCTCGTCGTTCAGCTCCGCTTGCCAGAAGCGGCGACGGCTGCGGCGCACATACCAATTGCTGAAATTCTCGATGGCATCCTCGAAGCAACGCGCGGCCTCGGTCAGCTCAAGCTTGTCCAGGTGCGTCGTCACCTTGCGCACCAGCTTGTTGAGCTTGATGCGCGCGAAGCGGTCCAGTTTAGTCAGCCGCTCCCAGGGCACCGGCGCCATGTTCGGATCGAACCCGTCGATGTTGGCGTAAATGCTAAAGAAGCTATAGATATTCCAAGCCGGGATGATGAAACGCTGCAGCGCTTCCAGCACGCCATTTTCGCCGAAGCGCGCGCCGGAGAACAGGTTGCCGCTGGAGTAGAAGTACCAGCGGAACGCGTCCGCTCCGTACTCGTTGATCACCTGCCAGGGATCGACGACATTGCCCAGGCGTTTGCTCATCTTCCGCCCTTTTTCGTCGGTGATATGGCCCAGCACCAGGCAGCGTTTATAAGCGACGCTTTGCTTGGCCAGCGTGGCGATCACGTGCAGCGTGTAGAACCAGCCGCGGGTCTGATCGACGGCCTCGCTGATGAAATCGCCGGGGAACTGCAGCCTGCCGTCCACTTGCTCCTTGTTCTCAAAGGGGTAGTGCTGCTGGCTGAACGGCATTGAGCCTGCGTCGAACCAGGGATCGATGATGTAGCGCTCGCGCTCCAGCGTCCCGCCGCAGGGGCAGGCCCATTTGTACTCGTCGATATAAGGCCGGTGCGGGTTGAACTGGGATTGGTCGTAAACGTCGCTGACGTTCGCGAACTTTTCCGGGCACTTCTCCTGCAGTTCGGCGTAGCTGCCCAGGCACTCCTGGCGCCCGCAGGCCGGGCAGGACCACACCGGCAGCGGCGTGCCCCAGAAGCGGTCGCGGGACAGCGACCAGTCCACGACATTGTTCAGCCAGTCGCCGAAGCGCCCGTCGCGGACGTGCTCCGGCTGCCACATGATTTCTTGATTGTTGGCGATCAGCTCGTCCTTAACCGCCGTGGTGCGGATGAACCAGCTATCCAGCGGATAACTCATCAGCGGTGCGTCGGTCCGGTAGCAGTGCGGATAGTTATGCTCGTGCTTCTGGCTTTTAAACAGCAGCCCGCGGTGCTTTAAATCCGTGATGACATCAGGGTCCACTTCCTTAAACCACTTGCCCGGCGCCAGCTCGACGCATGCCAGCGCGCGGCCCTGCGAATCCATCGCGTTGAGCACGGGCAAGCCCTCGCGCGAACCGAGGCGGTAGTCGTCCTCGCCGAAGGCCGGCGCGATGTGCACGATGCCGGTGCCGTCCTCCAAGGTGACGTATTCGTCGCAATAAACATGCCAGCCGCGCTTGGCGCGCTCTTCGGCTAGATGGTGCAGGAGATACTCCTGGCTGCTGCCTTGCCAGCCGTCAGGCGGGATCACGCTTTGATTCAGCTCGTCAGGCGTGGGGCGGTGGATGTCCGGGACGGCGTAGCTGAACAAGCGGTCATACGGGATGCCAGACAGCTCGCGGCCTTTGACGTGCGCCAGCACGCCCTCCGCCTCCAGACCGTTGGCAGCCAGCAGGCCCTCGGCCAGTACCAGGTGCTCGCGGCGGTCCAGCGTCTCGTTGTGATACTCCACCACCACATAGTCATAGTTGGGGTGGACGCACAGCGCGACGTTGGATAGCAGCGTCCAAGGCGTCGTCGTCCACAACAGCAGGTAGGTGTTGTTGTTCGCGATATGCTCGCCGATCTGCGTGCCTTTGGGCACGTGCGCGCGCACCCACACGCTGGGGTCCTTCACCGTCTGCCAGTTCTGCGCCACCTCGTGGCTCGACAGCCCGGTGCCCACCAGCGTGGAGTACCACTGGATCTTGTAGCCCTTGTACATCAGCCCGCGGTCGTAGATCTGCTTAAGCAGCCACCACACCGACTCGATGTACTTGTTGGTGAAGGTGAAGTAAGCGTTGTCATAGTCCAGCCAGAAACCAATGCGGTTGGAGAGCTTGACCCACTCCTGCTCGTAGCGGCGCACGGACTGGAAGCAACGTTGGTTGAACTTCTCCAAGCCGTAGGCGCGGATCGCCTCGGGGCCGCTTTCCTTCATCTCGCCGGTCTCGATCAGCTCGCGCTCGACTGACAACTCGACGGGGAGGCCATGGGTGTCCCAGCCCGCCTGGCGGCGGACGTAGTAGCCTTGCATGGTTTTAAAGCGCGGCAAGCAGTCTTTAATCACGCGCGTCAGAACGTGGCCGGGGTGGGGCAAGGCGTTGGCGGTCGGCGGGCCTTCATAGAAGACGAAGTTGCCTTGCGGCGCCGGTTTCGCCAGCGACTTCTTGAAGATTTCCAGCTCTTCCCAAAAGCGCAGGACATGCTCTTCGAGTTGCGCAAAGTTATAGCTGGTGTCAACCTTGGGGAACCGCTGCTTTTGTAATAGCGACATCTGGCACCTCACCTGGCTTCGTTCCGGCGGCCCACAGCCCCGGAAATGAAAAACCCCCCGTTTCTAACGGGGGGCTATCGGTCGCTTAAATCAAGACGTGCGCACCGCCTAGCCCCCGAGGGGGCAGTTAATGGCGATCATATAACGCGCACATCTTAACATTTCCATTCAATTATACCGGCAATCCATCGGTCGGAAACACTCAGCCCGGCGCAGGCTGGTGCCGGGAACCGGACTCGAACCGGTACGGGTTACCCCGGGAGATTTTAAGTCTCCTGCGTCTGCCAATTCCGCCATCCCGGCCGGTAACGGTCGCCAGGTCTTTAGACCCGGAGCCTGATCACACCGGGGCTGAAGCCCGGGCTACCGGTGCTACTTGCCGCGGCGGCGCTTAGCCTTCTTCTTGTCGCCACCTGCACGCTTGCGCTCAATGCTGCGCTTGTTGTCC
The DNA here is from genome assembly GCA_964465955.1 of uncultured Planctomycetales bacterium. Taxonomy (GTDB): domain Bacteria; phylum 4484-113; class 4484-113; order 4484-113; family JAFGCY01; genus CAYXMN01. The sequence goes on along the minus strand of CAYXMN010000087.1, from coordinate 2,031 downwards.
AGCAGGTTTTCTTCGCTCTGGCGCTTGAAGAACTTAATCATTTGGTCGAATTCCTCTGGGCGATCGCGATCATCCAGGAAGTTCAAATTGGGCGGCTCGCCCATATACTCCGCCGCCGGCAGGTGGCTGTGCTCGCGCTCCTGCTTGGGAGGCCTGGTGTATTCGCTGTGCTCGGCTTGCTTAAGGGACAGCTCGATGCGGCCGTCGTCCTTGATGGACAATACCTTGACCTTGACCTTCTGGTTCGGCTTGATCCGGTTGTGGATGTCCTTGACGTAATCGTCCGAAATCTCAGAGATGTGGATCAAACCTTTGCGCCCGTCCTCGAGCCACACAAACGCTCCAAAGTCGCGGACTTCCGCCACGCGGCCCTGGACCACTTCATTAGCCCTAATTTCCATGCCTCTACTCACCTCCTTCAGGCGCAGGCTTGGCGAGCGCGTTACCGGCAGCCAGAAACGCGGACGGCTAACAGACCAACCTGGTGAAGCTAGCAGCCCCGGCCCGGCCAGCGCGGACACTCGCAGCGCGAACCATAAATTGTACTGGCGGCGTTAGGGGGTGTCAAGGAGAAAATCTCCACGGGAGTGAGCCGGTTTCATGGTTCAGACTGGTCTTTTCACGCGATGACCCAACTCCTGACACCATAATGTTGAATCAGATGCCCGACGGGCTGCGCCGCATGCCACCGGTTTAGGAAGGGGCGGCCTGGCTAAGCAAGCCGCCCCTGTTATGCCGCAATTCGCCGTTTAGCCGGAGCTGTTACTCCAGGTTCGGTTTGGAGATCAGCGGTATGCCGAAGGACGCATTGGTATGGCCGATCCAGGGCATGCCCTGGAACTCGACCAGCGTGTTGTAGTAACCCGCCGCCACGCCGACCAATGAGTAGACCATCCTGCTGTGTTCCCAGGAGGTGCCGTCTGCATCCTCGGCCCGCAGGATCGCATTCCCCACAGTGCCGGAGGTGAAGGCGTAGACTATCGCTGGTTTGCCGTCGATGACCTTCATGTCCGAGTAGCCGAACGGGCTGTAACCCTCGGCTAGCAGGAGAGCCCCCGCGGGCCAGTCGCCGGGATTCATCGCATTGGTATTAAACGCACGCTGGTAGGCTATCGCCGCCGTCCCGGTGGTGTCGAGCCAGCTTACGGCCGGATTGCCGTTCACTTCCGCCAGCACCACGAATCTGCCAACCGTTGCCGCGCCGCTGATGACCACCGGGGCCGGCCAGTTGGCGAGTAGCTCGCCAGTGGCTGTGATTGCCCTGGTGTAGCGCACGTCGCTGGCAGCGGTGTGGAGGTACGCGATGGCCGGGTTGCCGCCGATGACTGCCAGGCTGCAGAAGGCGCCTGCGTTGCCGGACGCATCTATCTCGAACGGCAGGTTGCCCCAGTCGGCCGCGGTATCCCCTGAGTTGGCGGTAGCGCGGATATACCGCAGGTCGCTGTTTTTCACATAGGCAATCGCCGGCTGTCCGGCGACCTCCTGCATGGATGGCCTGTACCCCGGGCCGCCGACATTATCCAAGGAAACAAGGCCGTTGGACCACGTATCACCGTTCGCGTCCGTCGCGCGGATGTAAAAGTACTCACTGGGGCCGGCGTCATAGAAGAAAACCGCCGGCCTGCCGTTGATAACTTCCAGCTCGGGATAGATGATCCCGGGGGTGACTGTCGGGATAATTATCGGCTCGCTCCAATAATCCGCATCGCCGTCGACGGCGCGGTAGTACGCCAGGCCGGTGGGCGCGGTGCCGCGGATCGCCACCATGGCGGGCAGGCCGTTAACGATCGCCATATCGCTCATCTGGCCCGAGGCTGCCGCGAAAGCCACATGATCCGTGTCAAATCCATCAACCTTTTGCACATGGATCTGCTTGGAGGCGTAGTCGACCAGGCCGTCGGAATCGAGCACCCGCACCGTTAACTGGTATACACCCGGCTCAGCGTATTGGTACTGCTTGGTGCTGTTGGCGGAAAACGAGGTGAATGCGCCGGCGCCGGTCTGGTCAAAAGCATATTGCAGGCCAGGCTG
>CAYXMN010000086.1:0-11048 GCA_964465955.1 uncultured Planctomycetales bacterium | reverse complement strand
ACGAAGAATACAAAGAACTGCAGCAGACGATGAAAGATCTGGAAGCGCTGCTGCGATCGCCCAAGCGGATGCGTGAAGTGGTGCAGGCCGAACTTGTTGAGATGAAGCAGCGCTACGGCGACCGGCGGCGGACGCAGACTGAGCTGTTCCAGACCAAACTCCAGCCATTGCTGGAATTGCTCCCAATCCACCTCCTCCTCGCCCCGTCCAACGTTTAGACCTTGCGCTACCAGCGCAGTTTCATCCCAGAGTGACACGATCTGCTCCAGGACCGGCAGATCTTCTGTGGGTATCCGCTGCTGCACTGCGCTGCCTAATAATCTGCGCCAAATCTGCGCAAGCACATCAGATACAGGAGCTGAGGATCTACCATGCACCGGTAGTCCGTTTGTGAGCTCAATGATCGGCGCTAAAGCGGCTAAGCGCGCAAATCTGCAGGCCTCAGCATTCAGCAGCGGTTCGCGCTGTTCGCCGGCCTCCTGGGTCAGACCTTCCTCCCAGCAGCGATCAACAAGCCACAGGCTCGGCCGCAAACGCCGTTGGCGCGCCGTATATTCCAGCCGCCACAGCAGCTCGAGTGTTCCAGGATCAACGCCAGGCAGCAGGTACGTTCTGAGGAGCACCGCGATGTCGCTTGCCTGCGCCGCGCCGGCCGCCAGCCGTAGCGCACACTTGAGATACTCCACCAGCGGATGCCCGCCCAGTGTGGACTGTGTATCGAGGTGTGCCGCGATGCCATGTTCGGCGAGCTTGGACAGCAGTAAAGGCGCAAGCGCGTTCACATCTCTGGTCAGCAGGCAAATGTCGCTGAAACGCCAGCCGCGTTGCTGAACCAGCTCCAACACTGTGGAACACGCAAGGTCGATCTCCAAGCGCTGGGAGTGGCAGGTGAACGCGCGCGCTACAGCAACGTTAGTTGCGACGGCTGTGTCGGATGGAGAAACCGCTAGGGCGGCTAGCGCCGGGTGGGCGTACCGCGGCGGGGTACCAGAGAGAATTTCAATCGTTAAATCGACCCCAGCGTCGCGGCAGACTTCCCGCCATTGCGCGAGCAATTCCGAGGTCGGCGCATACCATTCGGCCAGCGGATGCGTGGCCATGTGCTCTAGAGCGAGGCCTACCAGCTCAGGATCGATCAAGAGCGTGAAAGTTGACTGCGCCCCAGCCTGCAGCAGCGCTTGCGCCGCAGCTAATTCGGGCGGGGTAAGACCCATGAAGCCATCGAACCAGATTTGCGCCTTGCTGAAACGCAGCAGCGGGTTCGCCACAGCTTGCAGGCTCGTTTCCGCACGGCGCAGGGCATCAAGGGTGATTTCCTGCGCCCAGTCGCGTACCGGCAGGCCCAGTTGATCTGACCAGGTGCAGTATGCCCGGTATTGGCCAGCAAGCTCAACGAGTTTGCGGTTCAGTCGGCCCTCATTCAGCCCAATAATCTCCTCCCCGTCCTCGCTGACTGTGCCTGTTAGCCGCGCCAGCTCTGCCAGCTCCTCCGGCGTCGTGCCGTACTGCGCCAGTTCGGCAAAAAGCTGGGACAACTCGGCAGCGCGAATCGCCTGCCGCTCGTTGCCGGTGAGCAACCGCCACGCCATTAACCTCCGGCCAAGCTCACTCAGCTTAATTGAAGGTTCACTTTGTTGGGCGTGCAGCGCCCGTCCGAGCCGTGTGAAACTCGTTACCTGTAAGCCACTATAGGCGCGCTGGTTACCAGGCAGCGCTTGGAGCAAGGTCAGGAGCTGCCGCTCGATAACAAGTGTATGCTGTTCTGGAACCACGATGAACAAAGGCGGAGCAACTCCGAGAGGTTCACGCAGACCTGCTTGCATAGCATCCAAAGCTTCACGCAGCACGCGATGCGTCTTCCCGCTGCCAGCCACCCCGCACAGCACCCGTGCACTTGCCACGCGCCTATTCTACCGGATTGACATGCTCAAAGCACTCGTGAAACTGGTAACCATCTGAGATTCATTGTAGTTTGCGTGAAGTACATTACAAGTTCACCTAATTATGTTAAGGTTAAGCAGCCCGGGATGCGGAGTCTGTGCGCGCCGGAGTGTTGCAGATGCTGACTTTCAGCTTGATCCTGCTAGGGATCGCCATATTCAGCCTTGGTTGGGTGTATTGGAACATCCGCGTTTGGCCGCGTATCGAATTACTGAAAACAAATAACGGCGTAGCGGAATCTTCCCCCGCTGGCCATCCTACCACTACCGTGTCAGTCCTCGTCCCGGCGCGCGACGAGGAGCATAACCTGCCCCGCTTACTGGAAAGCCTGATGCAACAAGGTCCGGAACTAGCGGAAGTAATCGTCCTCGACGACAACAGCACTGACAACACCGGCGATGTTGTGCTGAAGTATGCCAAACGAGATAAACGGATCAAACTCCTGCGCGGATTGCCGTTGCCCATCGGCTGGTTCGGCAAAACCTGGGCCGGACACCAGCTGGCCCAGGTAGCCACCGGGGAATGGCTGTTATCGATGGACGCCGATACCGAACTCCAGCCTGGTGCGATTCTAAGCATGCTGTCTGCGGCAAGCCGGTGGCGGGTAACGTATCTCTCCTGCTGGCCACGCTTCGAATTGCTGACTATTACCGAGAAAATCTTCCTACCCATGCTGAATTTTGTGACCTTCACCACTTTTAGCTGGGCCATCATGTTTTGGAGGATGTTCGACAGCCAAGCAATCATTTCCAGCGGCGCTTGCATGTTGATGCACCGCAAAGCTTACGACCGGGTCGGCGGACACGCCAATGCCGGGATCCGCAACGGCTTACTGGAGGATCACGCACTGGCCCGCGCATTTCGCTTGCACGGCGAACGCGCGCTGTGTTTGGACGGCCACGACATCGTTTCGGTAAGGATGTACCGAAACGCCGAGGAGATTCTAGGCGGCTTCCGGAAGAACCTGTTTAAAGCCCTGCGGGATCCGCTGCGCTTCTGGGGCTTCATCATCGTGCAGTTCACGGTGTTCTTCCTGCCGTTCGTCCTCGCGCCACTGGCCAGCTTGTTGCATTGGCCTAGCCTCGGATTTTGGCTAGCCGCCTCTTGTGTCCTCGCAGGCCGGTTATTGATTTCTGCGCGGTTCCGCATGTCCTGGGCTTCAGCATTTTTCCATCCGGTAGCGATGGGCGGCATGTTGTACTGCGCCTTGCAGTCATGGTGGTGCATCATCACCGGTAAGGGTGTCACATGGAAAGGCCGCCGCTACTTCAACACGCCTGAGCCAGCCGCGCAGCGCTCAGCCCCAGGCCTCGGCCACCCGGCGATTCAACGCTAACGACTTAACCGCAGGCTGTGTGGTATACAGTCCGCGAGCCCTTGGCAAAGCCGCTGCGGAGTGCTTTAATACAATGCCGCAGGCAAGTTGCGCCTTAGCCGAACATCCGGCGGCCTATCCGCCGCACCAAGGAGCACCCGAGATGGAATGGTTTACCCATTTACGCGAAGTTGACCCTAAGGTCTATAACGCCATCGTCAGCGAGCTAAACCGCCAAAACGACAAGCTGGAACTCATCGCGTCCGAGAATTTCGTGGACTACTCGGTGCTGGAAGCCCTGGGACAGCCGATGCAGAACAAGTACGCCGAAGGCTATCCCGGCAAACGCTATTACGGCGGCTGCGAGTTTGTGGACGTCGTGGAGAAGTTGGCGCGCATTAGAGCCAAGAAGCTGTTTGGCGCTGAGCACGCCAATGTGCAGCCGCATTCCGGCGCTCAAGCCAACGCAGCGGCCTACATGGCGTTCATGAAGCCCGGCGACACTTTGATGGGCCTGGAGCTAGAGCACGGCGGCCATCTGACGCATGGCCACCCGCTGAACATCAGCGGAGCCTACTACCACGTTGTAGCCTACGGCGTGAACCGCGAAACCGAGCAGATCGACATGGACGTGGTGCGCGCCAAAGCCAAAGAACACAAGCCCAAGGTGATCATGATCGGGGCAAGCGCATACCCGCGCTTTATCGATTTCACTGCATTCCGCGAAGTCTGCGATGAAGTTGGCGCATACATGATCGTGGACATGGCTCATATCGCCGGTCTGGTCGCCGCCGGGTTGCACCCCTCACCGGTGCCCTATGCGGATGTAGTGACGACCACTGTTCACAAAACCCTGCGCGGTCCGCGTTCAGGCATGATCCTCTGCAAGAAGGACCACGCCAAGGACATCGACAGATCGGTGTTCCCCGGCCAGCAAGGCGGCCCACTTATGCATGTGATCGCGGCGAAAGCGGTGTGCTTCAAATTGGCGATGGGAGAGGAGTTCAAAGCGTACCAGAAGCAGGTTGTGAAGAATGCGCAGACGCTCGCTTCCGATTTGAAGGAACACGGCCTGCGGATTGTCAGCGGCGGCACGGATAACCACCTGATGCTCATGGATGTGAAGGGCTCGGTAGGTTTAACCGGCAAGGACGCGGAAGAGCGCCTCGACGCGGTGAATATTACTTGCAACAAGAACACCATTCCTTTCGATTCCGAAAAGCCCTTCATCGCCAGCGGCCTGCGCTTCGGCACACCGGCGCTCACCACGCGCGGTTTCAAGGAGCCGCAGATGCACCGGGTGGCGGAGCTGCTCGCCAAAGCGCTCAAGGGCGACAACAGCGAGGCGACGAAAGCTGAAGTCATGAACGGTGTGTCTGAACTGGCCGCCAGCTTCCCGCTCTACCAGGACATGCGCAACTGGCTGAAGCCGGTGGAAGTTGCCGCTGAAGAGGGCGCGACCGGCTCAGATGATTAATCCCGGCTTGCCGGTATACTGGCGCGGATGAGCAGACCCAGCTTCAAACGCCTGTGGGCTGATGCACGGCGCTCAGTTGCGCTCGTGACAGCGATGGTTGAGGTCGGCTTCTCGATGTACCTGGCGTATCCCGCAGGTGTGGCGATGGTGTTTATCAGCTACCCCATCGTGATCATGATGTACCGCTACGTGTTCAACGCGGTCTACGCGCATGGGACCGATCTCGCGGGCTACAACCTGGTGGGCATCCTCACCTACGTCACGGTGAGTTGGATCCTCAACACGTTTTACATGACGCCAACAGGACGCAACCTCGGCGCGCGCATCCGCGACGGCCAGGTGGCGATGGACCTGATTAAACCGGTAAATCTGGCAACACTCTACTTCGGCCAAAGCATGGGCCGCACCGGTTTTCGCGCGCTGTTCGCCACCATTCCGCTGGTCGCCGTCTTCTCGATCCTCGGGATGATTTCGCCGCCGCACTGGCCCACCCTGCCCCAGTTTACGCTGGCAATCGTCGCAGGCTACCTAATCAACTTCCACTTGGATTACATGATCGGGTTGATCGCCTGCTACATCGGTTATAACAACGGCATCCGCTGGGCGATACGCATGGTGATGAACATCGCGGGCGGCATGGTGATCCCGCTGGATTATTTCCCACCCGTGCTGGAGAACGCGTTCAGGCTGTTCCCCACGCAGTTCATGTTCTTTATCCCGACGCAGATCTACCTGGGAAAGCTCACACCGCTGGAAACCTGGAGCTATGTCGGGCAAAGCTGGATCTGGGTGGTGGCCCTGGTGGTTCTCAGTCAAATTATTCAACGCGACGGCGTCCGGCGGTTAAGCCGCGATCGGCATCGGCCACCGCGGCCAGCGGATAGCGCGACAGCCGGCGGCGAGCGTGCGGTTACTCGGTATCGGTGCCGGCGACACTCGGAGCGGTTTGCCCAATGTAACTCACCATGCCGATCACGACGGGGTTGATTTTCGTCTTCTCCATAATGATCTGTTGGATCACGTTTTGGACGTTATTTCGCAGTTGCAGGGCGTACTCCGGCGTGCGCTGCCGGTTGCGGTAAATCGATTTAACGATCGCCTCTTCCAGATCCTCAAACAAGCCTCCTGCCTCGTTGCGCTGCAGGAAGCCTTTACCTTGAATCTCCGGCCCGGCGAGGATGGTGCTGCCATCCTCACTTAGCACAACGCTGAAGATAAGCATGCCGTCCTGCGCCAAGGCAAGGCGCTCGTTGATCACGCGACGGCTGATATCAGCATTGCCATCGCCGCTGATGTAAACCTCGCCGGATTTTACTGTCTCAATCTGCTGGAAACCGCTCTCGTCAAAGTGCCACCGCTCGCCCGTACTGATGATAGGCACATGCCCTTCTGTGACGCCCCACTGGATGGCAAGCTTTTTAAAGCGCATCTGATGTCGGTAATAGCCGTGCGTCGGAATGGCGAACTGCGGGCGGACGAGTTGCACATACTCGCGGATTTCGTCCTGGTAACCGTGTCCCGAGACGTGGGTCCCGGATTCCATGCCGTATATCACTTCCGCTCCCTGGCGGAACAGGTCATCGATCACGCCGAAGATGGCCAGCTCATTGCCTGGAATCGGACGGGCGCTGAACAAGAATAAGTCATCCTCACGCACGGTCATGAAACGGTGTTCGCCGCTGGCTAGTTTACTCATCGCCGCCAGCGGTTCGCCCTGCGAACCGGTGAGGATCACTAGCAACTTGCCAGGATTGACGCTTTCAGCTTCATATGGATTAACGAGCACGTTCGCCGGGATTTTGAGGTATCCCAGATCTTGGCACATCGCAACGTTATCGACCATCGTGCGGCCCAAAACCAAGACCTTGCGCCGGCAGGCCACGGCGATATCGATTGCCTGCTGGATACGGTGGATGTTGCTGGCAAAGGTGGTGATAAAGACGCGCCCTGCGTGCTCCTGGACATATCGCTGAAGCGGCAAGCGGACGCTTGACTCGCTGCCGCTATGTCCGAGGCGCTCGATATTCGTGGTGTCGACGCTCATCGCCAGTACGCCTTCGTCACCGATGGACGCCAGCTTTTCGTAATCCGTCAGGCGGCCATCCACCGGCGTGGCGTCAAGCTTCACGTCGCCGCTATGTACATACAGTCCCGCGGGGGTTTCCACGGCCAGGCTGCAGGCATCAGGCACGCTGTGCGTGACTCTGATGGTGCGAACCTTGATGCCGCCGGTCACGAAATCATCGCCCGGCTTGAACTCGGTTAGCGGAGTATCAGCCAGGTTGAACTCCGCCAGCTTATTGCGGAGCAGGCCCAGGGTGAACTTACTGCCGTAGATGGGCGGCGGTGATTTCAGATCCTGCAACAGGTACGGCATCGACCCGATGTGGTCTTCGTGCCCATGTGTCAGCACGATGCCGGCAATCTTGTTCTGGTTTTTAACGAGATAACTGAAATCCGGGATGACGATGTCCACGCCGAACATGTGCAGATCTGGAAATGACATGCCCACATCGATGACAAGCAGCTTGCCTTCAATCTCAATGATGTAGCAGTTCTTCCCGATCTCACCTATGCCGCCGAGACTCAGCCAGGTAAATCCAACAAACGTTTTAGTCGTCACGCTATTTCGACCTGCTCGATGGGATCACCAGTCATCTTCACATTTTTCGGGGTGAAAATGTAGATGTTGTGTGTAATTTTATACACACGCCCTTCGTTCGCCAAGACAATGCCGTTTAGGATATCGATCACCCGGAAGGCGTGCTCCTCATTCGCTGCGTACAGTTGGTTGAGATCAACAAGCAGCGGCTGATGCTGGCGCAGCATGTCGCAGTAACGCTTCATGCTATAGAGCTCCTTCCCGCTGGCATCAAGCTCCGGGCGGACAACTGAGATTTCCATCTGCTGCGGTTCGGGCAGTGCGATGATGTTGTTCTCAACTGGAGAATGCACCGCCTCCGGGCGCGTTTGCGCCGCAGGATGGCTGCTGGGGTACTCAACGATGTTTTCCTCGCTATCGTCCACTTCGGCGCCTAACAAGCGCCACACGCCACTGATGAAGCTCATTCTCAACCCTCCGATACACCCTCAAACAATGCTCCACCCACCCGCACCATCGTGGCCCCGGCTTCGATCGCCCACACGTAATCATGGCTCATGCCCAATGACAGTGTGTCCAGGTGCGGTTCCCCTGGATGAAGTTCTTTCATTCTATCAAAAATTCCGCGCATTTGCGCGAACATGCAACGCGTTCCTTGCTCGAATTCCTGCTCGCCATCGTATGCCTCAGGCCCTGGCGGTACCGCCATGAACCCGCGTAGCCGCAGCGCCGGGCATTGCTCCACGACCCTCGATCTCATGCGGTTCGAAGCCGTGCTTTTGCGGCTCAAAGCCGATGTTCACTTGTAATAAGATGTCCAGGCGGCGTCCGGGATACCGGGCCGATTGCTCCTCATTGAGCTGCTGCAGCGTCTTCGCACGGTCTACCGCTTGGAATAAATCGAAACTGCCCGGGATCACCTTGATTTTACGTGACTGCTGAGCGCCAATGAGATGCCGGGTGAAGCGATAGCCTTCCGCTTGGAGCATGCTGAAACGCTCAGCGCTGTGCGGCAGCAGGTTCTCGCCTAAGTCTGTCGCCCCGGCCTCCAACAACGCGCGCACATAGGCATCAGAGGCGTATTTGGTGACACACACAAGCGTGATCTCCCGACCCTGCGCCGCATCGGCGATACACGCCCTGACTCGCACCAGGTTTTCCGCGATGCGCTGGCTGGCCCCTGTCGAATGCAAAAACTGCTCCTACTTCTTTAACCTGCGCAGGAAGGCTGGAATGTCGAGATCCTCATCGTCATCCTTTTTAGGAGGTTCGGGACGGGACTGCTCGACCGGCGGCGGTATGGCCGTTTTAGTGATCGGTTTAACTTTGGATTTGTCCTCGTAGAGCAGCTTTACCTGCGGAGCCTCCGGCCCGGATATCTTCGCCTTGTTTGGATTTGACACCGGCATCAACGCCACATCATGCGAGAAGCCGGTAGCGAGGATCATCACGCGCATCCGATCGCGCTTTTCGTCGTCGACGGTCGCGCCGAAAATAATCTGTGCATCCTCGTCCACGCGGTTGGCTATCATTTCCGCCGCTTGGTTCACTTCCTGCAAGGTTAAGTCGCGACCGCCGATGAAATTAATCAACACGCCGCGCGCGCCATCAATGCTGTTTTCGAGCAATGGGCTGAGGATAGCATTCTCCACCGCCTGGACAGCACGATTGTCTCCGCTAGCTTCGCCCAGGCCGATCAGAGCAGTACCGCTGTTCTCCATCACCATTTTCACGTCGGCGAAATCCAGGTTGATCAGGCCTGGCTTGAGGATCAGCTCGCTGATCCCTGTCACAGCCTGGCGCAACACATCGTCTGCATGCTGGAAACTTTCTTGGAGGCTGGTTGTCTCGCTCACGAGATCGAGTAAGCGATCATTGGGGATCACGATCAAAGTGTCCACTTGATCCCGCAATCCCTTGATACCCTCGGCCGCCACGTTGGACCGGCGCTTTCCCTCAAACTTGAACGGACGAGTCACGATCCCTACGGTCAAAGCACCGATCTCACGCGCCACGTTGGCCACCACCGACGCACCGCCGGTGCCCGTTCCGCCGCCCATGCCGCAAGTGACAAACACCATGTCCGCGCCAGCCAGCAATTCCTGGATGTCTGTGCGGCTTTCCTCGGCGGCCCGACGGCCAATCTCCGGCTGGCTTCCAGCGCCAAGACCTTTGGTTAGCTTCTGGCCGAGTTGTACCTTGTGCGGCGCTTTGCTGCGATTGAGCGCCTGGAAGTCAGTGTTGAGCGCGAGGAAATCCACGCCCTGCAGGCCGGCTTCGATCATGCGATCGAGCGCGTTGCAGCCGCCGCCGCCGATACCTACTACCTTAATCTTGGCCTGTAGGTCGGGCGAGACATAGTCAATCGTCCGCATGTCCACCATCGCTAACCCTCCAGCGAGCCCCGGTTCCGCCGAGTTATCCACAAGTTATCAAAACAATTATACTCAAAAAATAGGGAAACAAGCAACTAGCTGCTAATCCTTTCGCTTGAACATTCCCTTGAGAATATCCATGAAGGCTGAGTAAACTTCGCCAATAAAACCATCGTCGCCTTTCTTCTCACGTTCTTGATACCGCGCGCCGTACACCAGCAAGCCCAAGGTTGGCGCATATGCCGGCGAGCGATATTCGTCCAGTAGGTGGCCCACGCCCGTCGGCAGGCCGATCCGCACCTGGCGCTGGAGATAGCGCTGCAAATAACGGCGTAGCTGGCGCAGCTGGCACCCGCCGCCAACGATCGTGACCCCGCCTGCCACCCGGTCGATCTGGCCGCTCTCATTCAACGCATCGATGATCTTTTCCAGCAGTTCATCCGTGCGCGGCTGCATGATTTCAAAAACGCGGCGGCGCTTAACCTTGTCGTATTCACGCCGGCCGTAAAATTTGACGTCGATGAAGTCATCCAGTTCATCATTCTCAGGGTCTAGCCACGCTTTCCCGTAGCTTTTCTTGATGCGAATTGCTTCCTCGAATGCCACGCCGAGACCGTGTTTTAAGTCGTGATCGTAGTTTTGCCCACCGATCGGAATGCAACAGGAATAACTCAAACTCCCACCCAAAAACACCCCAACATTTGTTGAGCCTCCGCCAAAATCTATGAGGACGCAACCGGCGTTTTTGTCTTCAGCCGTCAGCACGGTTTCGCCTGCGGCGATTAAGCTGTAGACGTAACTGCGAACGTTGAGATCCACCCTCTCCAGCGCACGCTCAATGTTGGCGATTTGCATTTCCGCGCCGATAACGGCATGGGCCTCGACATCCAGCCGCCGGCCAATCATGCCCACGGGCGATCGGCTGATGCGGATTCCGTCCAATGAGAATTCGCGGACCATCATGTGGACGATGCGTTCATCGTGGGCCAGATTCTTCGGCCTGGCGTGTTCAATGATTTGTTCCACATCCTCGGCCAGGATTTCACCGGATTCATTAGCAATTTCCAAGCTGGCGCGGCAGAGCTGCCCCCGCAGCTCGCGGCCGGTCAAGCCAACAAAGGCGTTGTTTTCACTAACTCCAGAGCTATACATCGCCCCGGAATAACTTTGATCAATGTCGTGGGCCGCTTGGTTTAAATCGCGAATAGTACCGCGGGTGATCGCTTCAGTCGGTGTAACATTCAGGCTCTTGAGGATTAGCCCGCGTGAGCTGTCCAACTCACCAACGACCGTCGCGATCTTGGTGGAGCCGATGTCAATTCCCAATATTGGACGGCT
>CAYXMN010000085.1:0-11074 GCA_964465955.1 uncultured Planctomycetales bacterium | reverse complement strand
TTATCTGCGCTTTCCGGGTCCAGCCGGATCGCTTCCTTGAACTCCGCGATTGCTTGATCGATTGCTTCATCGTAATGCTCTAATTCGAAGTACGTATCACCCAGGTTGTTATGCGCGACTACGTACTCCGGGTCCAGCCGGATCGCTTCCTTGAACTCCGCGATTGCTTCATCGTAACGCTCTAATTCGAAGTACGCATTGCCCAGGTTGTGATGCGCAACTACGTACTCCGGGTCCAGCCGGAGCGCTTCCTTGTACTCAGTAATAGCTTCACTATAACGTTCAAGTTCATTATATGCCCATCCCAAATTGGCATGTGCAGAAGCATTCTCCGGATCCAGCCGGAGCGCTTCCTCACACATAGCTATGGCTTCATCGTATCTTTCTGAGAAGCTGTATGCATAACTCAAGCCGATATACGATGATGCATACTCCGGGTCCAGCCGGATCGCTTCCTTGAACTCAGTAATAGCTTCACTAAAACGTTCAAGTTTATTATATGCCCATCCCAAATTGTTATGCGCGATTGCGTACTCCGGGTCCAGCCTAATCGCCTCTCTGTAGCAGGAATGCGCTTTATCATAGTCTGCCTGTTCATAATATACTTCACCAAGTGTATTCTGCGTTGATATTGAAGCTGGGGCAAGCTTAACAGCCATTTCCGCTGCGATAAGGCTTTCATCCGTATTTTCCAATCTCAACTGAATCCCCGACTCAAGCCAATAACCGAACACGCTTGGTTGTTCCTTCTGATGCGTTTGAACCTGCCGGAGATAACCCTCCCAGCTTGCCTCGGGCAGCTTGTGTTTCGGTTTCACATCGTATCTGTCCAACACATGCTCCGCGATCTCTGCCAACACTGGATCCGATGTACCTGGCAGTTTGTATTTCGCCAACGGCCCGGTGGTGGCCATGCCTTGCGGATCAATAGTTGGCAGCATCACATCCACCACCGCCAGCTCAATCGCGCCGCTGCCCTCGCCCGCGGTGATCGGGAGCTGCGTCAGCCCCGGATTGCCGCGCGAATACTCCGCCATGTAGCCGATGACGTACTGCTCCAGGCTGTTGACGCGCACCACCCCCGCCTCATCCGCCGCTTTGCCGCCCAGGCCGTCCACCAGCGCCTGCGTGAACAGCCCGTGTCCCAGGCGATCATCCTCGCGGCTCACCTCGCCATACTGCGTGGCGAACATGATCTTCATCCCACGCGCTGCCTCGCTGATCAGCTGCGGGTCCGCCAGCCCAGCCGCCCCCTTGCCGCGCGCGGCCTGGACACTGCGGCAGGCGTCGATGAATAGCACTTGCCGCGCGAACCGGCTCTGGCCCAGTTGCTGGACGACGAGTTCCAAGGGCACGTTGCGGTCCATGAACTCGGCGCTGCCGTCATAGGGCAGCAGGTAATTCGCCCGGTCCAGCGCCACGCCATGCCCGGAGAAATAGAACAGGATCGTGTCCGCGCCAGGATAGAGCTGCTCATCGGCCAAGTTGCGCAGCTGCATCACGATGGCTTCCCAGGTGGCCTGGCCACCCAGCAGCCGCGTGACATGCGCCGCAGGGTAGCCGCACTTCGCCACCAGCACATCCGCGAAAGCTTGCGCGTCCGCTTCACAATACCGCAGCTGCTGGATCGCCTCGGACTGGTAATCATCGATGCCGATGACGATGGCATACTTCCCCCGCACCGCATCCGCCTGGCGCTGCACCAGCCCGGCCTGGCGCTCGGCGGCGAAAGCCGGCATGGCAAACGTGGCAGCTAGTAGTGCTAGCACCACTGCTGCCAGCCAGCATCGAATCTGCCTAGCTAACACCAGCCCTTTGTTCCAGCTGCTACCTATACTCTGGCACATATTCCACCTCTGCTGGATATGTCTGACCATAAGATAACACGCTGTCCAATCGAGATCGGTTCCACTTAATGACAGGCATAGGACAGCTTCCGCCGCCCTATGCCTGCAATACATGATGCCTGATTCCTATGCATAGACTGCCGTCTGCCATCCATGGCTGCTTGACACTGCAGCACTACTGGGCAGATGCCGTTGACGATGCGTTCTTAATTACACTAGTGTCACGCCGTCCTATCAACATTCCAATGGCTGCTTGAGGATCTTGTGAGACAGCTGGCTGTTCAGCCGCTTGCGATGATCTGTGCCTGTTAGTATCCCCAATGCCATCCTCCCTCCAGGACACAGCAGGACCGCCGCCGTTGTAATCTATGTCACCCACCGCGATCATGGTGCCGTCATTAGCTTCTGCGTAGAAACGAAGCACTGCGTTTTCACCAGTGGTGTAATATGTGACATCGCTTGGAACCTCCCAAACTGAGGCAGATATTTTTGCCATGTACAGATTAAACGCCCATTCATATAACGGTGTTTCCCAATCTGAATACACTTCTGAGAAGCTATAAATAATGACATTCTTTACCTTACTCGCACCGCTGGTGAACGTCACTGTGATCCTCTCGACCATTGTTCCCTCGACTCCGCTGTTAGGTTCTACGTCAATCGTCGCACGCACGCCACTGCTGTAAATCGGCACCATTTCGCCGTCAGTAAACGTGTAGACTTCATCGCCGCCGGAACCGCCATTCTCCTTGTCGTCGTACAAGCCATCGGTTTTCCAGCTACCCACAGCCGTGCCGCCGTTCCCCTTCACATCGCCTACCGCCACAACATATCCAGCGCTATCGAGGCAGTAATAGCGTTGCACGAATGCCTTGGATGTGGCGAAGACCAGATAGCTATCGCCTTTGTCTACAGTCATCCACAAATTCGAATTACTTTGCTGCATATGATCATTGATCGGCTCATAGCTCCATTCCGTATTGCCAACGACCCAGCCATAGGCGACAATCTTTGCCACCTTGCTGCCATTTGCCGTGAAACGCACGGTGATCCGCATACGATCACCTTCCACACCCTGATTGGGTTCAATATCTATTTTGCCTGTCACGCCGCTGCCAGCCACTGTTGTGAGCTGCGCATCCGAGACAGTCAAGGTAGGTCCGGGATTGTTGCTGCCTGGATTCTGTGTATTGCCTGGATTCAGCGAATTCCCGATCCCGCCGCCGCCGAAGCAAGACGCACTCAGTAACGCCACAGCCCACGCCAGCACCAATAATACAAAACTACGCATATCATCCTCCCACTGGAGTCATAGGATTGACGGGCCAGCTTTGGGCATTGCGTAAGCCTCCCTGCCCGTCACTACCTGGAACGCACGTCGGCGGGAGAATCTGTCATGGGAATGGGTGTTCTGTGCTAGTAATCACCTGAAAGTGGGGGCCTAATCACAGCAGTGGCCATAGGATGGAGTCATCACACTTCATCAGAACCGTCCAGGAGGACCGCATGACCACCGAGAACAAGATAGCACGGCGCAAGCTTTCCATGCTGGAGCTGGCCCAGGAACTGGGCAGCGTCGCCAAGGCCTGCCGCCTGATGGGATACTCCCGCTAGCAGTGCTACGAGATCCGGCGCAATTACCAGACCTTCGGCGCCGCCGGGCTGCTCGACCGGCTGCCCGGAGCGCGCGGCCCGCATCTAAACCGCGTCGCGGCGAAGATCGAAATCGCGATGCTCGACTGCTAATTGGACTTCCCCACTTACGGCTGCCTTCGCGTGGCGCAGGAGCTGGCCTTGCGCGGCGTCACCGTCAGCAATGGAGGAGTACGCGGAGTGTGGACCGTCATAACTCTCTCGAACGCACGGCGCGCCTGCTGCGCCTGGAACAGGCCATACGGGAACGGGAGCAGCCCTTAAGCGCAGAGCATGTGCGCCTGCTGGAGCGCTTCAACCCAGGGTTCCGTGAGCGGCAGATCGAGGCCCACCACACCGGCGAGCTTGTCGCGGTAGACACGTTCTTCGTCGGCACGCTCAAGGGCGTGGTCCGCGTCTACCTGCAGTCCGTTATTGACTGCTTGAGCCGCTGCGCCTGGGGCCGGCGATACACGAGCAAGCTGCCCCTGGCCGCGGTGCACGTGCTGAACAACGATGTGCTGCCGTTCTATGAACAGCATGCGGTGCGGATCGAAACTGTCCTTCTCGACAACGGGCGTGAGGACCGGCACACCTACGAGCTGTCCCTGCAGTTGGAGGAGATCGAGCATCGCATAACCAAGGTGCGGCGGCCCCAGAGCAACGACTGCGTCAAGCGGCTGCACCGGACCTTGCTCGACGTGCACTTCCGCATCAAGGGGCGTGAGAAGTGGTATGAGAGCTTGGAGGAGATGCAGGCCGACCTTGACGTGTTCCTGGAGCAGTACAACACCAAACGGCCGCACCAGGGCAGAGGGATGAACGGCCGGACGCCCTACCAGGATTTCCTAGATGGGATTCCACAACAGGAAACCGCGAAGAAGGAGGCTCGCTCTAAACCGGAAAAAGTAGCAAAGTATCCTCACCCCGCCAATGGGCCGACTGTCAGGTGAATACTCTCACTGTATAAGCCGTCTGTTTGTACTGTAATCAAATCTACGGTTGCCATACTGCTGCTGAATTATAATTCCTTCCGTTACATGCAGTGATATAGTATCTGCCATCTGGGCTAAAACCTGCACTCACGGTAAGACCATCATATTGAATCTTACTAACTTCATCCCAATGTTCGGTGTTGATAAATCTAATAGTTGTAATATCATTGATACTCATTGGACCTTCTATTATCTCATAACATTCAATGGCAACGAAGCATCCACCTGGACTGAAGCTGATACTGCGCACTTCACCACGATGTTGTATTCTGGCAACTTCCATTCCCGTTGAAACTTCAAGTATCAACGCTGAAACACCTTCACCAATTGTAGCATTACCTCCACCAACTATAAGATACTTACCATCTGGACTGAATGCAGCACACTGAAAGGAATCATCAATGGCGGCATATGCCAATTCTCTACCTGTTGAAATCTCTACGACTAGTTCAGTATTTTCACATACAAATGCAAGGTTATTACTATCGGGACTTAGTATAACAGGTTTGAAACTATAACATCTATTGGTATATATCTCTTGAAATCCAGTGAGATCAATAATTTTTAACACCCCATCTCCTTCCGCATCAATATCTCCTTCCGCAACAATACAATCACCATTTGATCCAAAAGCTGCAAAACCGATTACACTACTGAACTGTAATACATCTTTTTGATGTCCGCTAGATATTTCGGTCAATTTAACCATTCCATCTCTACTCGCAGAGCAAATGTGTTTGTTGTCAGGACTAATATCAATAAACGTAATATAATCATTATGTGTTATCTTTGCAATCTCAGATTTTGTCAATATATCCGTCACTTTCACCGTTTGATCATGGCTTCCAGTAATAATCGTCTTATTATCTGAACTGATCTCCATAAATCCGATGTCATCATTATGTTGTACTTGTCCAATATCCAGTCCAGTTGAAATCTCTGTTACTATCGCTTTGTTATCTGGGGTTCCGGTTATCAATAAGCTATCATCTCCACTGAAAGAATTTTCGTCTAAAGTAAACCTATGTGGTAGAACTAATATCTCGCGCCAAGTCTGTGCCTCTGTGATTATCACCTTTGCATCTTGAACATCATTTATAATACTTCCAGTTTCAACAGCAATGTAGTTTCCATCATGGCTGATATACATTGCATCAATGTAAGAAATATTTCCATTATAAGTACCAGGGTTAGATTCTTGATGAACAATCTCCGCCACTTTACGCGCGCCCTTGCTCCAATCTGCGTCACGGATCAGGGGCTCCTGGATCGTCGGCAGCACAGGTGCGGCGGTTTCCTGTTGCCCAGCTCCGCCGCTAGCTATTCCCGCCACATCCATTACCGCTAGCAAGATCTGCGAGCTGCCCTCGCCCAAACTCACCGGCACCTGCTCGTGCCCTGGATGCTGCCGCGAGTAGGCCATCATCTGCCCGGACACATACGCCTCCAGCCCGCCGACCGTGACCAGCCCGTCAGTGTCCGCCGCCGCACCGCGCAGGCCCTGCACCAAATAGTATGTGAACACGCCATGGCCCAGGCTGTCATCCTCGCGGCTGACCGCGCCCGGCTGCGTACCCAGCAATACTTTCATCCCAGAGGCATATTGCTTGAGCAGCTCAACCTGAGTGAAGCCCGCCGCACCTTGTTTCGCCCCCGCCTGCAGCTTGCTGCGGCACGCGTCGATGAACACCACCTGCCGCTGGAATGGCCCACCCGCGAGATCGGCCTGCACCTGGCCTAGCGGAATGTTCAGCCGCTCCACTAGTGCCTCTTGGATGCTGCCGTCGTAGGGCAACAGGTAGTTCTCGCCCGCAATCGCCGCTCCGTGTCCGGAAAAGTAGAACAGGATCGTGTCCGCGTCGGGATAGATCCCAGGCTTGCTGACGCCTTTCAGTGCACTGAGGATGTTGCCCAGGTTCGCCTGCGCGCCGAGTAGCAGCAGCACGTTTTCGCGCGGGTAGCCGCATTGCCCTGTCAGCGTGCTGGCAAACTCGCGTGCGTCCGCCTCGCAGTACTCCAGATCAAGGATGCTGTCATCCTGATAGTCGTCGATGCCCACCACGATGGCGTACTTCCCCCGCACCGCCTCCGCTGAATCCGCCACCAGCCCGGCTTGGCGGTCGGCAGCGCTAGGCAGGCCCAATCCTAGCCCGCCAGCGAGAAGTAACCAACCTAGCCAGAAAATAAACCTGCCGACCCTCATCCTTGCTGCTCCGAAACGCCTAGCGCCATGCTTACGATAATGCATCCGCGGCAATGAATCTGCCAAACTCCAAAGCTAGCTGGCAGTCATCGCCACACACAAGACCGTAATGTAACACAAGCTTCGTTGCGATCCTGCAATTACACGCATCTCGCGACAGATTTCACTCCTCCCGCGCGTTTCGGCAGTGACACGAAATCACGACTTGGAGGAATACATCGTGCGGAATCTAGTTCTAAAAATTGGAGTAGCAACAGTTCTCGTGCTGTGCGCTTGCTTGCTCGCACCGGGTCTGAGCCTCGCCACAGATAAACCATTTGATATCGCAGCTAGCCATGAGAGCTTATGCGACCTGCAATCCACCGCGGATTTCACAATCTCGCTTAAGCTGCTCAACGCAGGGACCGGCTGCCGGACCAGCTCGTTTAAAGCTGGCGATCTCATGGCGCTGCAGTTCAAGATTCCGCAAAGCGGCTACCTATGGGTCTTCAATGTAGACATGGACGGCTGTGTGCACATGCTCTACCCAAACACCTGGCAGCCAGATAATTACGTACGTGCGAATACATGGCATACCTTAGGCGATGACTGCTCCGATTTCAGTTGGCGCGCACAGGCCTGCCGCAAAGCCCAGGAATGCATAGTGGCGGTGCTGGCCACCGACCGGGACGACTTTCTTGATCGGTTCAGTTGCAAATCCAATCCAGGCGGTTTCGATAGCCTCGATACGAGCTTCTCAGACTTACTGGAGCTTCATACAAAGTCGTTTATCACTGAGCCGGCCCAGCATTGTAAATATGGCTTCGGCTACCAGCATGTCATGCTAACTCCATAGTTGTTTCATGACCAACAAGGGCCAGCCTGGCGTGGTTTGGTCTGGCCTTCCTTCTACCCAATCTTCTACATCCATCTGCAGCACCTATCTCAATACTGTGAGGTTTACGATGAAAATGAATTGTAATAACGCCATGATAATAAATCGGCAGCTAATCCCAATGTGGCTAGCAATGCTGGCACTCGCCACATGCTGGCTTGCCCAGTCATGTAGCATCACTGAGGAAGAGAAGCTGGAAAGGCAGCTGCAGGGCTGCTGGACATCTGAGAGTAATGCGTTCAATGGCATAACGTTTATCAACGACAGCAGCCTTCCAGGAGGCGATATCGAAGTTTCTGCCATTTCGTTCCGGAAAGATGGGAGTTTTGAAATCCTCACAAAAACCAAGATTGATCTGATGCCGTTGTACGGATTCAGCTCTTCAGATTCCTTGGAAATAGTCACGATAAACAGCGTTGAGGGTAGGTTCTATGCCTCTAGTCCAGGAAAAATCAACTTTACCGAATTACATACTACTAACTGCGCTGATATCACAGATGAAATGCTCCAGCATGATCTGGTCTCCTCACTGGACAATCAGCT
This sequence comes from uncultured Planctomycetales bacterium, assembly GCA_964465955.1. Taxonomy (GTDB): domain Bacteria; phylum 4484-113; class 4484-113; order 4484-113; family JAFGCY01; genus CAYXMN01. The sequence continues at coordinate 2,980 of CAYXMN010000085.1, read as the reverse complement.
TGTTGGTATGACAGAAACTGAGCAGCGGAAGTATTTAATAGATATGTTTGTTGAGTTTAATAAAATCATGGATACAGATACTTCATTGCCAGGAATAGAATTGGAGGCTGAGATCGACAAGCAAAACTTACACCTGTCGTCTGCGAATTGGATGGGTGAATCAGGCGGCTACTTTGCAAAAGCGCGTAGTGGATTCACTGGCATCCGTAACAAGCACAGTATCCGTCCGGTCGAGAGTTATAAAAGAGATCCAGAAGTCATGGCTGATATCGTGCTGGATGCGATGAAAAAGTGATCTGCATAAGCGTCAACTCAATTTCGCAAAGTTAAAAACCTGATGAGAGGCAATACGTGTTTAGGGAATTTGTTGTTTTTGACATTCCGCACTCAGCCACCACCATCGCTTATGCAAGGTGCGCTGAACACCCATGTTCGATGGCTTCTGCAATAGCATCTAGGACCTTCATGGCATCCGTAAGGATACCCCGTAGCCATCATTGTGTAAAAAAACATTGTTGTAAAGTGCGGTAACCGCAGCAAGCTTTCTCAATGCTCCGTTACCTAATAACAACACAAACATGCGCCGCCGCCGTTCGCGCCGGTACCTGGATAACCGTCCCCTTGGTTTCACCCGCGCATTCCATCTGCCCGGCGCAGCACTCCACCGGGCGCGGATTCTTCCGCGGGCTGGATTGTGTAAAACACGGCAAAGATTCGCCTCAAGTACGTGCAGGAGTACGGTGATCTCAACTAGCTCCGTTCACTACTCAGGCTCGCCGTGTTTGAGTCCGTGCCGCCAGGCATATACCGCCGCTTGCGTGCGATCGGCCAGTTGCAGCTTGCACAGCAGGTTACTCACATGCGACTTCACGGTTTTCTCGCTGATGTGCAACTGAGCCGCGATCTCGGCGTTGGACAGGCCGTCGGCTACCAGGCACAGCACTTCGCTCTCGCGCGGACTGAGCTTGGGATCGATGTAGTCAGCGCCGGGTTGGGGCTTTTGCAGTACTGCGACCACCTGCGCCGCCACGCGCGGGTGCAAGGTGGCCTCGCCGCGCGCCGCCCGCTCAATGGCCGCCACCAGCTCCGAGGGTGAGATATCCTTCAGGAGGTATGACAGCGCTCCCGCGCGTAATGCATCCAGAATATGCTGGTCATCGTTAAACGAGGTCAAGATGACGATACTTGTGCGCGGACTGTCGCGCTTGACCCGCGCGGCCACGGCCACCCCGTCCGCATCCGGCAGCACCATGTCCAGGAGCAACACATCTGGGGCCAGCTCCAGGCACAGCGCCACGGCCTCAGCGCCGGTCGCTCCTTCTCCCGCAATACTGATACTCGGCTGCAACTTCAAGAAGTCCCGCACGCCTTGCCGGACCACCGCATGGTCATCGACAATCACGACGGTTATGGCTTCTGGCATCTGCTTCGCTCCCCAAACCGGCAGCCGGCTGTGATCTTGGTACCCGCGCCTGGGATAGACTGAACATCAAGCTTACCGCCTGGCAGGCTCGCGGCCCGCTCGCGCAGCATCGCCAGCCCGCCCTCAGCGAGTAACTCAGGAGCCACCCTAAACCCGCGGCCGTTATCCTCGATGCGAAGGCTGAGCCACTCCCTGTCCAGACGCAGTTCCACCATGACGTGCGTTGCCTGGGCATGGCGTGCGGTGTTGGCCAGCACTCCCTGGAGGATACGCACCAGCGGCAGCGCAAGCGCCCAAGGCGCACAGGGTATAGGATCGCATGCCAGTTCTGCCGTCACTCCTGTTTGTTTCGACCAGGCGGCGAGCGTGCCCCGGAGCAAGCTCGGCAGGTCTTGTTCAGGCTGGTCTTCGCCCGTACGCAGCGCGGCGACGATAGCGGTGAGGTCAGCTTGCACTTGGTGCACCAATTCCGCGGCGCGCGCCAGGTGTACGCCCGCAGCCTCCGGCACCGCGGGCTGCTGCGCCTGCACCGCGGCCAATTCCAAGGCAGCGGCAAACACTTGCTGCTTCACCGTGTCGTGCAGGTCGCGCGCAAGCTTAGCCCGCTCTTCAGTGGCAGCGTACTCACGCTGACTGTCGAGCAGGCCGCCAAGCTGCTGGGCCATTTGGTTAAGCTGCCGACCGACTTGCCCCAACTCGTCGTACCCCAGCGGCGGGATGCGCTCCTGGAGCGAGCCCCGGCTCCAGCTCGTGGCGGCGCTGGTGATCGAGGCAAAGCGTCGCACGATGCCCCGGCCGCCAATCCACCCTACGAACAATCCGACGGCCAGGGCCAGCAGCAGTGCCATTAATAGAGACGGCGCCAGATACGACCAGACTAGTTTGACACCAACCCACCAGTCGAACGGCACCTCGTGCCTGACCAGCAGGATGCCGACTCGCCGCTGGTCTGTGGTGAGAATGGGAGCCGCGATTATCGTGCGAACACCTTGCGGAGGCAGCGTCTCCGTGCGCCAGGCGGGCTGGCCTGACGCGGCTTGGCGCAACAGCTCTGCATCCGCGCCATCGAGTTGTGGCGCAAGCGGCTGCCCTGCTTTCCAGGCCGAGGCTGGTGAATTGGCAAGCACCACGCCTTGTTCATCCGCAACCGCGACATACGTCCAGGGAGGGCCTTGGAAGTAGAACATGAGGCCGAACACGGGCGGATGTGGCTCTGCCACTATTTCGCCCGTTGCTGCTTGCAGGGCGGCTGTCAGCTCCGCCAGGCGCGGCGGATCGGCGTCGAGCAGCGGCGCGGCCTCGACCGCACCCTCCAGCGCTTCCCGTACAATCAGCTGCGGATCAAACAGATAGCAGGCCGTGGGCAGGAAGATCATTGCGAACAGCACGATCTCAAGGCCCGCCACGAGCAGGGTCAGGCTCAGGGTGTAGGCGCGCACGAGCTGCCACTGCAGCCGGGCCGGCCGACGGTTCCTTGGCATGGCATGAAGGATAGTCATTTACTCGTATTGCATACCAGCTGTGCTGCCGGCGGGCAACCACCGCAAGACTGATCAG
>CAYXMN010000084.1:10432-11380 GCA_964465955.1 uncultured Planctomycetales bacterium | reverse complement strand
TTCGGTCCACATGGAGGCCGACGTTGTAGCCGGTTTTCTGCTTGATGACAATGTGCAGGTCGTCGAAGGTCTCACTGCGCGGCAGGATAACGCCCTCGAACACGGAGCCGTTGTCGTTGACGGCGCGCACATCGCCCCAGACGCGCATGCCCCATTCGGCAAGCTTCTGGCGCGCGTAGCCTTTGTATCCCTTTAGCGCTTCGTCTGTTTCGGAAATCTCGCGAACTGACTTGACTGACATGCTGGCTCCTTATACCTGCTCCAACACAGCGTTGACGACGTCCTGCACTGGTATGCGCCCGCGCAGCCATCGCAGGGCCTTGCCGCAGGCAAAGCGCTGGCGGCGTTCACGTGAGTCGTCTTTCTTCGGCTGATACTCCTCAAGGGCTTGCTTTGCCAGGCCTGATTTCCATGTCCGGGGTTTCTCGCCAAATCCCAGCTCTTCCAAGTGATGGCGCAGCGGCAATTCCGGACGGCGCGACATGCGCTCCACCAATTCACGGCGGATTTCCCAGACGAGCGGGTGGCTATCGACTTCGCGAAAGAACTCCACCCAACGCGCCTCAAGGATTGCATCTACTTTAACGCCCTTGCGTCTCAAACCTTTGAGCTCTTCTCCGAAGAAGAAACCGAGGCGTTTCAAGCTGGCCTTCGTTTCTTGCGACAGCAGGTCGACGAGGTCGGCGCCGCCGCGGCGGATGAGGAAACGCACAACCTGCACTGGTACGCCGGCCGTGCTGTATTCTTCCTCGCGGGTCCAAGGCGGACGGGGCAATGCACTAGCCAGGCTTTCGACGCGGTCGCGAGTGATCCGCGTGGGAGGACTGTCGGTGTCAGGATACATGCGATCAGCACCGGGCAGGATCCGTTCGAAGTCGGTGCTGCCGTCTGGCAGCGGTTGGCGCGTCTCATGCGGGATGCCGTCGATGGCGTCGACCGAGCCGCCGG
>CAYXMN010000084.1:0-10402 GCA_964465955.1 uncultured Planctomycetales bacterium | reverse complement strand
ATCATCATCTTGACAGCTGAGTTGCTTGCGCACCTTCGCCAGTTCCTGTTGGGCACTGTCGTAATCGGGCCACTTGTCGCTATGCAGCAGGATTGGTTGCTGGTCGAGACCGGCAATCACGCGGATACGGCCTTTTAGTTCACTGGCGAAATAGCGATAAGGCTGGGTAGGATGTGCCAGCAAGCCGGCCATGCCCGGCAATTTTATACCGAGGACTTGGAACCGGCCGTTGCCAAGTTCATAATGCGGCCGGCGGTTCTCCTGGTTCACATAGCGTTCCCAAGCATCGCCTCGCATCCTCTCGTAGCTTGAATTATGGAAGATGCGCGTGACGTCGGACGTGTCGATCTTGATATCCTCCGGCTGCTGGAAGCCGCGGCGGTGCATTTCGTCACGCAGCTTAAGCAGGTTCACCTGGCGCCAGGCCTCGTTATGAACGAGGATCGGCGCAAGCCAGGCATACGGCACGCCTTTGATTTCCACACGCCGGCCACCGGTCACGCTGACGTTTACATCCTGGCGGCTCGCCCCCGGTCCGACGCGCACATGCCGCGTGCTGCGGCAGACGCGGCCCACGAGCAGAATCGCTTCGGCGACCTCTTCCGGCGTATGCAACTCAGGCCCGGTAACCGTTTCAATTAGGGGCATGCCCAGGCGGTCGGTCCGCCAAACCACCAAGTGGCCTCGGTCGCTGACCTCGCGGCATGAGTCCTCCTCAACGCTGACTTGGAGCACCGTCAACTCACGCCCGCGGAACGGAAGCCTGCCGTTGACGCCGACTATCGCCGTGCGCTGAAAACCTGTTGGGATCGATCCGTCCAGATATTGCTTGCGGGCGATATGCACTTCGTCGATGATGTCGCAGCCAAGCATCAGGCATTGCTCGATGGCAATATCCAGCGCTTGCTGGTTGACCAGGAACGGCGGCGTGTCGTCCATTTCATACGTGCAGGTGTTGCTAGTATGCAGCAGGTAGATGATGTTCTTCTTGGTCTTGAATTCCATCAACGCCGTGCCGTCATACTCACCCAGCTCGGACAGGGTGGGGCGCATATGGCGCAGGACAGTCCCATCGTGATCGCGGGTATATTTCCCCGCCGGGCAGTGGCAGAACATCTTATGTTCGGTCAGCAGCTGCTGGTGGACCTCAAGTCCAACCTTCAAGCCAACTGACTCGTAGTCAAGTGGTGGTGTGAACAACGGGGTGGCCTCGTCGTGGTGGTATGCCGTAAGACGGGAGATGATAACACGGGGTACTGTTTCCTGGCTAATTCTTCCAGGGGTAATTCCGTATTGAGATTGCCGGCGCGTTATTCAACCTGCTGGCTCGCGGTGAATGCCAGTGCCAGCTCCCATGCTTTTGTTCGGTGCGAAACGCTGATTTTCCTCTCGGCGCTCAATTCGGCAAAAGTGCGCCCCGTGGCGGAATCCTCAAAGATCGGGTCGTACCCGAAGCCCCCGTTGCCCCGGGGTGTTGCGGCAATCACCCCGTTGACGATCCCGCGCCAGGTTTGTATCGGACAGCCATTAAGCGCCAGCGCGGTAAAGGCCGCGAAGTAAGCGTTGCGCGACACCGCCTCCGCCAGCTTCTCAAGTACCAGCGCGATGCGCGCTTCAGGCGTCGCAGCGACGCGCGCGCTGTGCACACCGGGCCAGCCCAACAGCGCTTCGACGAACAGGCCGCTGTCCTCGGCGATCACCGGAGCTGTCACGCCGTGCTCCCGCTTAAGCCACAGGGAATATCTCACGGCTTTGATCATCGCATTCTCTTCGCAGCTCACGCCGTCTTCGATGACTTCAGGCGCGCCTTGATAATCGAGCAGTCCGCGTAAAACCAGGGCCTGGGCAGCGGGCAGCGCTTGGATCTCCTCAAGTTTATGCGCGTTAAGCGTGGCGACGATGATCACAGGGCTATTCTAACCGAAACTCAGTCGCACCTACCCGCAGCAGGTCGCCGGTCCAGATCGGTTGCGCCATGCCCGGCTGGCAGCGCTGGCCATTGACGAATGTCCCGTTGCTGCTGCCTGCATCCATGACTGTCGCGTTGCTGCCGGCGATGTTAATCACGCAATGCCGGCGGCTGGCCTGGCTGTCATTGGCAAGCGTGATGCTGCCATCCTTGCGCCCGATCACGTTTTCACCTGGGATTAACGGGAAGGATTGACCGGCATGCGGCCCTCCGGTGGCATTCAGCTTTACGGGTACGGTGCGGTTGGCCGCCGGTGCGACTTGCCCGGAGCGCTGCGCAGACTCCGTGATGGTCTCCACTGGCTCCAGGTCCGCCATATGCTCAGCTAGAAGCTCGCGGCCCTCACCGGGCCGGAAGATGCGTTCGTGGAAGACGAAATAAGTATGGCCGAGCATGAACCGGTCGCCGCTCCGGAGCAGTTTACGCGCCAGGAGGCGGTTGTCCACAATGATCGGCGAGTCGGGATCGACAACTTCCAGGATGAAGCCGTCGTGACTTTCGCGAATCGAGGCGTGCAGCGGCAAGATCGCGGGATCGTGCGCCAGGCGCAGGCTGCAGGCTTCGCTATTGCCGATGTCCAATCCGCGCGAGCCGATGCTGTAATCCTTGCCCTCCAGGGGCGTGAGCATCATCGTTAGCCAAACCCGGCGGTTGATCTTGAAGAGCGTGGCGATAATCAGCAGCATGATCGCGATAGAAATCGCAATCATGCCGGGCCAAATCGCCCGCGCCAGGGCGGCGGTGAGACCGGGGCTGCGGTAGGTGTACGCGCCTGGTGTGGAACTTGCCGCACCGATGACATCCACGCTGACATCGATGATTTGCCCCGGCTGGGCCTGCTGGGTCGAATCCCATTCCAGCAAATATTCATTCTGGATTTGCGATAGGATTTCCTGGTACAGCTCGGCCAGCGTGTCCGCCGACGGGCTGTCGAGATAGACGCCGCCGGTTGCGGTGGCGATTCCGCCCAGTCCACCCCGGTCGATTTCCGGGCCCAGGCCGATGGCATATACGCTAAAGCCCATGTTCTGCGACAGCGCGTTGGTGTTGTACCAGTCTTCGAGGCTCCGCACATTCTCGATACTGCGGTTGTCCATCCCGTCGGACAGCACGATCACCGCGCGCCGGGCCGGGTCGGCGTCGCTCAGCACTTCCTCCATGCCGCTATAAATGCCATCCCACAGCGCGGTCATGCCCCATGGCCACTGATCGTTCAGCCGGTCGAGCAGTTGCTGGTGGTCGGTGGTGAGCTGGCAGGCGCGCATTGCGTCATCGGCGAACACAATTAAACCGACCCGGTCACGCGGTTGGAGCTGGCTGACAAAATCACGGATCGCTTGCTTGGCTAGATCCAGCGACGTCAGGTTCCGCTCCGGGTCAGCGACAGCGTCCATGCTGGATGAGATATCCACGATGAATTCGATGGCGAGCGGCAGATCCAGCTCTTCGCGATTGCCAAACCGGAGGTTAGCCACCGTCTCGCCGTTTTCCCGCACGGTAAACGCGTCTTCCTTGAGCGAACGGATCAGCGTGCCGATCTCATCAGTCACAGTGGTGAACGCCCGGACCGTCGGGAAGTTGCCGATCTCCATCTGGGTCACGCGCACTTCCACATTCTGGGCATGGCGCAAGTAAGGATCTACCCCGCGCAGCGCCAGCGGATCACGCTCCTCGCTGCCCGGCGTTGTGCCTGGAGCCTGTGCCGGCGCTTGAGGCGCAGGCGGATTGACCTGCGGCGGTTGCTGTTGGGGCGGTTGTTGTTGCGGTGGGATGCCGGGAGGGCCGCCGGAGGGCGGCGGCTGGCTTGGTGCATTCTGCGCGTTGGCGTGCCAGGACAGGGCAGGGCAGAGGGCCAGTAGCGTCAGCAGGCCGATAATGCATCCGCGCCTCATGCTTCCACCTTAAATTGGGTTGTGCCGATACGGACGACATCTCCCGGCGCGAGTTCCATCGAGTCCACACGCTGGTTGTTGACATAGGTCCCATTTGTACTGCCCGCGTCGACCAGCGTGGCCAGCCCGCCGTCTTTCACGGAGAGCAGCGCGTGCCGGCGCGAGACTTGGGGGTCGTCGCTCAGCAGCAGCTTAGAGTCCTGGCGGCCAATGGAGTGCTCGCCGGGCGTGAGTTCGTACACCAGGCCAAGGTGCATACCGCCGATGCCGGTCAGTTTGGATACCGGGCCGGGTAAGCGGGCAGGGGCGGGGACCGGAGCGCTTGCCGCGGCAGATTCCGCGCCGGTGGCAGGCGCACTAACCGGCATACTCAGATCCTGCGGGATTGCCGGTAATTCTTGCTCTAGCGCAGGAGTGCTTCCGCTGGCTGCCTCGGGAGTGCTCTTTACAGCTAAAACCTTCTCAGCGGCTTCGGGCCGGATCAGGCCGCGGCCATAGGTCACGCGGTGCACAACCAGCCTGGCTACGACTAACAGCAGGATTACTAGAGCGCAGCCCATGGCTCCCCAGAAGCCCCAATAGATGATCTGCTGGCTCCTGGCGCTATTTGCCACCTCGGCCAGCTTCGGCCCGTCAATCAGGAACATCCACTTAAAGCTGACATAGCCCCCGAGACCGGTGCATAACGCGGCGAAGGCGCGGACGTAATGGTTGTCCACCACTTCGGCCATTATCAGCATTAGCCAGCCGGCCACCAAGAAAGCACTGATTGCCAGCGCGTCGCGCACCCCCCCCGGCCCAAGCTTTGCCAGTGACAGCGCGGTGTAATGCCAGGCCGCGAGCGCAACGCCCACCCCTGCCAGGAACACTAGTACGCGTAACAATGGTTTGTTGTAGAGCAGTAGTGTCATCTCGTTAATCTTAGTGTATGACTAAGCTTTAGCCCGGAAGTTTCATTATCCTAAGCCGAGATTGGCAATTAGTGCTTGATTTTCACAGCACGGATTCTTGACATCGCGCAGATGAGGCGGCATAATCTAAGCCCGCGCAGGAGTAGTTCAGTGGTAGAACACAACCTTGCCAAGGTGGGGGTCGCGGGTTCGAGCCCCGTCTCCTGCTCCATATTCCTCTTGAACCATGCAGCGCATGCTGCCGCGCGCCGTGGCGCATAAGCGTTTGCTAGCTGGCCGCCGCGGTTTGACCGGCCAGTTCCCGCGCTTTGAGCGCCGCTCCTAATGCGCCTGCCAGTTGCGGATGCGCCGGAACGGCAATCGTTACGCCAAGGCGCGCTTCCACGGCTCTGACCAATCCTGCGCATTGCGCACCACCGCCGGTCATTCCCAGCGGGCCATCCCCGCCCAAGCGCTTGATCATTGCGCTGATCCGCTCCGCGATGCTCGCCAACAGTCCTGCCGCGATGTCCGCCGGCAAGGTGCTGCGCGCCAGCAAGCTGATGACTTCGCTTTCGGCGAACACGGTGCACATGCTGCTGATTTTCACCGGTTGGGAGGACTGGGCCGCTAGCGTTGATAGCTCAGAAATGTCCGTGCCCAGGGCGTGGGCCATCACATCCAGGAACCGTCCCGTCCCGGCGGCGCACTTATCGTTCATCAGGAAATTGAGGGGTTGCCCCTGGCCGTTGATGCTAATAACTTTTAGATCCTGCCCGCCCACGTCAATCACCCGCCGGGCATCAGGCAGCATAAACTTGAGCCCGCGCGCATGGCAACCAATCTCGCTGACCGCTGCCAGCGCGCCGGGCACCAAGTCCTGGCCATAGCCGGTAGCCACTACCGGCATGCCGTATTCCGCTGCAATCGCCAGCCTGACTTTAGCGATGTCCGCCTGGTAATCTCCGCTCGTTCGTATGATGCTCTGCGCGAGGAGTTTGCCTGCATCATCCAAACGGGCGCCTTTAACCGTGGTCGAACCCACGTCGAGGCCGGCGAAATGGCGTTCACTCATAGAGCTACTACCCTAAGGTCTCCAAGAACGCTTTCACCCGGGTAGTGAGCTGGCCAAAATCACCCATCGAGTAATCGGTCTCAATGTGCAGAAGGGGAATCCCTTCCTTATCTAGACGCTGGCGCAGCAATTGATGTTCCACGTTATAGCAGTGGCAGAACGCTAGGGTGTAATCAATCACGCCGTCTACGTTGTATTCCTTGGCATACTCCGCCACATTCGATAAGCGCTGATCGTTAGGCGTGAAACAGGCGCAAGGAGTTTTAACGTAACGGTCGGCTATCGCCGCAAGCAGGCCTTCCACATCTTCCCCTCCGTTCAGCGCGATTTCGTTTGTGAAATAACGCGTGCCGGTACAGGTTTCCTCACAGACCACCGCAGCACCGCTGGTTTCGATGATGTGATGCAGTTTCCAGTTCGGAATCGCCATCGGCGTCCCGGCGATCAGCAGCCGCTTGACTCCGTTAAATACAGTATTGCCAGTGCTGATGCGCTCATCCAACTCGTCGCAAAGTTCATGCACTTTCGCTGTGAAGCGGTCGACATCGTCGTAAAAGGCAATCTGCGAGATGAGCAGCGCATCTTTGCCGCTGATGGTTATCGCGGGGTGCTTGCGCAGTTCATACAGCCGGCGCAGCGCGGCGCGCTTTGCTTCAACCTTGGTAATCGCTTCTCTCAGCCCATCTTGGGTGATTTTGCGCCCGGAAAGCTTTTCCAGCTTGGCGCATAACTCTTGAACCTCTTCCAGCCACAACCCATTGCCGCGGTTGCTCGCCTTTTGCGGCACTTCCATTACATGGACGTTCATATCCTGGGCGAGAATTTCCCACGCCTTCTTCTTGCCGTCACAGGTTGTTTCGCCGATCACGATGTCGCAGGACTTCATATACGGGCAAAGGTTCGCTTCGTTGAATCCCACGGCGCTTTTGATCAGCGGGCAGAGGTTGCGGGGCAGTACCGCCTCGCCATCTGCTGCTGTAAAATCAGTCCCTGCGCATAGCCCGACGCACACCCCGCCGGTGGCAAGAATGAGTTCCTCAGGCACGTATACGCAGAAGGTTCCGGCAATGTAGCCGCCCTTGGCTTTGTGCTCGAGCAGTTCTTGCACGCGCAAGCCGTGGACTTCGGAGATCACGAAATCGAAATAGGCCATCCCGGCTGGTCGGTTGGGCTGGCTTAGGTATAAATCACCATAGAACTGCCCCAGAATGCCCATTAGTTCGTCATGGCGCGGCAAATCGAGGCCGAGCTTCTCCCACATGCCATGATGATCACCCATTGCAACCTCCCATCGGATGAGACGAAGATTTATTACAGAAGCATCGAATATAGCAATATGAGATATCGATGCCTTCTATTATAGCATATCCTGCCAATACCTACGGGGGTATTGAGATTGAAGAGTAGTCTCGCTATGTGGAATGCGCGGCACTTATCCTCGGAGAGCCGCGCAGACCCGATCAAGCTCGGTTGAGGTTTGATACCAATGCGGGCTGAGCCGTAACTTCCCTTCGCGCACACTGAAAATCACATTGGCCGCCATGAGCCGGTCGCGGATTGCCTCACGCCCCGCCAGTTCGAAGCTGACTATCGCGCAAGGCAGCTCGTGATCCGAATACAACGGCAATCCTGCGTCGTTTGCGGCACGGATAATTGTTGCGGCGTTCTCTAACGCGGCCGCCTCTGCGCGCAGGGGGCCGGCTTCGAGGAGTATTTCGCAAGCGCGGCGCAGGCCGTAGGCGGACACCATCGGCACGGTGCCTAGGCCGAAGCGGTTGGCGTTCTCCTTGGGCTTGATCTCACGGCTGGTGTAATGCACATGGTCGAGTTCCATCGCGAACCAGCCTTCCGCCCGTGGGGTGATCTCAGGCGGCACCTCGCGGCTGACATATAAAAACCCGCTGCCCAGCGGAGCGCAGAGCCATTTCGCACCCTGGCCGGTGACGAAATGCACGTGGATGTCCTTCACATCCAGACTCAGCATCCCCAGTCCCTGGATTACATCCACCATGAACCACGCGCCGCGGTCACGGCAGGCTTCGCCAATTAGCTTCAAGTCTTGCCGGTAGCCGTGGAAGAAGTTGACCCAGCTGATCGCCACCAGGCGAGTATGGGAGGTAATGGCGCCGAGCACATCGCTAGTGCGCACGATGCCGTCGCCTTTAGCGCTGCGTGCTTCCACCATCGTGCAGCCGCGTGAGCGCAGCTCGGTGAGGGCGTGGTACAGGCTCGGGAACTCGTCGGCGCAATAGACCACCTCGTCACCGGGGCCAAGGGGTAGCGCGTTGCATACGCGAAGCGCGCCGGTGTAAGTGCTCGACAGCAGGCAAATCTCGTCTTTGCCCGCGCCAAGCAGCTCCGCCGTGCGCTGGCGCGCCAACCGCCAGCCGTCGAACCACGCATCTTGCACACAAGTCTCGGCCATCTGCTGGTACTCGTTGAAACCGTCGGAAGCTTCGCGCACCCAGTCGCTCAGCGGGCCAACACTGGCGTGGTTCATGTAGGCGAATTTACGCAGGTTCGGCACGCTGGCGCGGTAAAGCTCGCGGAATGCATGAAAGTCTGACGCCTGGGCGACAGGCGCAGCGGGAGGTGCTTCGGGGAAAAACGGCATGGCGTTAGTGTAGCGTGTTTTAGCGTATGCGCAAGAGGATTGTTCAACCAACGGCGGATTTCAATCGTGCGGTTGGATGTGCTTGAGCGAAGAGCGGTTACCCTCCGGATCGCGTCCATGAGCAATCTGGATGCCTGGTGCCGGGCTGAAGATTGCGTCTAGATTGACTCCGCGCCCGGTCAGCTCAGCGTGCGCTGCTTGAATCTCCGGGCAGAAGAAGATTAAGCACGGGCTGTCCGTGCCGAAATCGCGTTTGCCCCCTGCGTGCAAAGCCAATTCGCAGGAGCCTGCATCTAAAACAATCCACTGCGCCGACGCATAGTCTATGTGCTGCGGATCGCGAACTTGCAGGCCGGGGATGTCGCGATAAAATGCCACCTGCGCGGGCATGTCTTGCACGTAAAGAATCACTTGCTGCAGGCTCAATGCTTTCATGCGGCACCTTACCTGCAGAAGTCAAACAGCCGTTTAACTGCTTACACCCACCGTTGCGGCCTTGCCTGCTTTCTGCTTTTCATATCTATCTTGGGCTACGCGGCGTGCGTTCTCAAACAGCGGGATAAGGCGTTCAACCGCGTCGTAGGTGCTCTTATACAAGGTGTGGAAGTGGTAACAAGCCTTCTTCAACTTCTCGTTGGTGATGCCCTCGGCATCCTGCATGTCGATTTTCTTGGTGCCTTGGGCAAACGAGTAAATGCCGGCCTGGTTCGCCATCTCGATAATCTTGCCCGCTTCAGGTGTGCGGGCAATCGCGTTCCGCAGTCCGAGCATACGGTTGTAATGTGCGGCTAAATCTTGCCGGGCCGAGGTTGTTCCGTCATCAGCCTCGATTGCCGACAGGGTTTGCTTGATCGCATTGATACCGCGCTGGGCATTATCGAGGGCGGTGCGGATGTCGGCCAGCAAGGTGTCCAATTCTGCGAACAAGTTGGGGAAGTTGATTTCGTTACCTTCGCGATGCGCTTCTTCGAGCAAGCCGAACACGTCAAACCGCTCTTGCATGTACTTGTCGATGGTCTCTTGGAGCGACAGTACCTCGACTTTGTCGGATTTTAGAATACCGCCCTCAGTCGCATTGACGATAATGCGATCTTTAACCTCCGGAGAAGTGAAACGGTTCTTTAGGAAGTTGAAGTAAGCGTACATTTGGCGGTTAGTCTTGATTGGGTTACCGTAGATATCGATCATATCGATCAATCTGGTTCCCGAATCATCGTAACGCTTGGTGGTCATGTCCTGCTTGTCTTCCACCTCGAACACCGTGCCCGAGGTATAGGTACGCCCTTCGGGGAAGCTCAAGTCCTGGCCGATAAACACAATGGGATTCGCGCCCACTTTCACTGCAATGTCATAGGCCATCACCGCGACGCTGCCCCACACCACCACGCGCCCGCGGTCACCCAGCACGCGATCGACCCACTGCATCATGTTGTCGTGGAAGGTACAGATAAATTTCGGGCCGGTCCAGTTATTAACTGAGCGCACCGGGCTTTGCGGCTCGGCGACCAGATACACGTCAGGCAGGTCCACGCCCATCAGGTGCCGCGCGTTTTCCTCCTGCGGGTCGCCCGTAACCACCATATGCGGATGAATACCTTTGGCCATCAACGGTTTGGTGGCGGTATCCACCGCGATTATCAGCGCGCGATCCTGTAGCTCGGGCAGCAGGTGCATGTTTTTCTCCAGGCTCGGACCTGCAGAAACGATGATGGCAGGCTTGCCGGCGAAGCGGTTAATGAGATGTTTGAACGGCGGATTGTCGTAGATATGCGGGAAATTGAGGATGATGTTCATCTGCTGCATCTCACCCATCACCATCAGCGTTTGAATGTTGCCGCCGATCGCCGTCATCTCATAACGCACCTTATCTGCGAATTGCTCAAAGTACTGGGCGTTGGGCAAGCGCTCGAATGCCGGGTTGCCAAACATGCGGATGCCGGTGAACGAAGCGAGCTCGAACAG
>CAYXMN010000083.1:9085-11425 GCA_964465955.1 uncultured Planctomycetales bacterium | reverse complement strand
CGCGCCAATTGCCCATCGAGCGCCGCCTGGCCACCCATGACAACCACGCTAGTAAGCGGAGTCTTATCGGCCAATCCCGTGATGTATTTAATCTTTGTTCCAGTCGGAGCAGAACGCGCAGCCGCATCCCAAGCAGCATTGATTTGTGCGGTAGTGTGCATGAGTTTCCTCCCAGTGTGGCTATGCCATCTTAGTGTAAGATTCCAGGTTATTAAGTAAACGGAGGTTAAGAATGGGTGCAGTTCCGGTTGAATCAGGGCTTCAGTCGGTCATCCTTTCATCAAATGTGCTAGGAACACACGGAAAGTTGCCTGTTCGAACGTTATCAGACGCAGTGTTTCTCTTGGCAAACGAACTTGATGGTCTAGACTACAACCTAGAGTTTCGCCCTGTGGAAGGAGCACTTTATTGCACGTTGTTGAATTGGAATCCAGCAGTTGTGTTTAGTATTCATCGCATCATTGATGATTCCAAGAATGGCAGGATTAACGTCGGGGACGATTTAGAAGCCATCGATTTGCGGACTGCGATATCAGCGGTATTTGATGATATTTCATCCATTAATATAATTCACAATTGAGCAGCAATCCAATAATAATGCTATTCCTTATCCTATTAAATATGATGTATCACTTAACAGCAGATTAATTCAACTCACGGATCGCCTAATATAAGGCGTTATACTGATTAGCCTGGTTGTTGTACAACCAGGCTTTTTTCGTGCAGTTAAGCAATATACTATCTGGTTTTTGGATTCATTCATTGAAATTGCTACTAAACGTCCAGCCTCACATTTCAAATGATTGAGGTAAGCTAACTCTAAATGTTGTTCGCACACCGGGGATGCTTTCCAAATCGATATTGCCGTTTAAAGCCTCAACGGCCAGCTTGCAGAATGCTAATCCGACACCGGTTCCACGGGCATCAGCATTGTTCTCCGCCGATCCAAACAGGATGAAGATTTGCTGATAATATTGCTCAGGGATACCTTTGCCATAATCACTTACCGCTAATTCAAGATTTCCATTATTTACCTTTCCATTTACTACGACATCCGTTCCGATCGGTACGTATTTAATAGCGTTACTCAACAGGTTCAAGAGTATACGTTTAAGCAATGAGTGATCCGTAGTGAACAGATGATCAGTAACCTCCATCGCAATGCGTACCTGCTTATTTTCCGCCACCTGTTGTAGACCCTCTGCTGCACTTCTGATTGTATTCTTAACACTTGCGCATGCAGGTTTCACAGGTAATTTATTCTGTTGAAGACGGTTGATGTCCAGTAACATTTCACACAGTTCCATAGCATAGTGTGTTTGGCTTCTGATAGTGTTCCACATCTTGGGCTCAAGCGCTTGCGGGTCCGGCGGATCACCGAGTAAGGTTAGAGCCAAATGTACCGCGGATAACGGACTACGGAGGTCGTGAACGACCATGCGTACAAGATTATCTTTTAACTCTCCGAGGCGCTGCATATTTATCAGCGCCATTTTCAACTCTAAATGAACGCGCACCCTCGCCTGTACTTCTTCATATTGGTACGGCTTAGGAATATAATCGACAGCGCCTAGCTTGAAAGCTTTAACTTTATCTAATGTTTCATCAAGTTTGCTGATAAAAATTACAGGAATATCTTTAGTATTTAGGTCAGCTTTCAACCTTGCACATACTTCATATCCATCCATACCAGGTAACAGAATATCGAGTAAGACCAAATCCGGCGCGGTTTCGGCTACGGACTCCAGCGCGGACTCACCATCTACCGCCACGGAAATGTTGTAATCAGCACTTAGAGTATCGACAAGGATATCGAGATTCTCTATCGCGTCTTCTACAATGAGTATCGAGCAACCCGATAGATCTAGCATTAAAATTCCTTTCACGTGATTTCAACTAACTGACGACTGGCAAATCGACTGTATAATCCAGCCTTTTTTAGGAGGTTACTTCACTTTGGTTCTGAATAATCACAACGAACCACGCTCCTCTGGATCATCTGTAATGTCTAAATTGCTTCAGGAGTTAATTCCCTCAGTTCAAGCGGAATACTAATCCTGGTTCCCACTTTCCCAACATTATGTAAAGGCGCGGATCTAGACAGCACGTCAATTGTGGCATCGCTTAAGTTACCTAGATATTTTGGCCGCGACTGCAGTACTTGTGCCAGCACTCTCATATAATACTGCGCGCGGCGGCGGTGCCGCCCTGTTTCGGGATCACAGTATGCTGCGAGCGCGCACAGCACCTCGTATGACATTTCCTGGGTTAGCTCAGGCTGGGGCATCCGCTGACACACGAGGACCTCAAGGTCATTGCAGCGCTGTTTCAACTTCGGGT
>CAYXMN010000083.1:0-9017 GCA_964465955.1 uncultured Planctomycetales bacterium | reverse complement strand
CGCCTTCACCAACTCGGTGCTAAAGGGTCTAGTTGTGTAATCAATCGTTCCGAGGGCTAATCCTTGCGCATCGTCTGTTCCCTCTGCGAGTGTGGTTACAAAGGTCACCGGGATAGCCTTGGTGGCCTGGCTGGCCTTTAACTCAGCACATACTTCGTGGCGGCTCATGCCCGGCACCATCACATCCAGCAGATTTATGTCCGGGGGATCCGCAGCCACTTGTCCCAGTGCGCACCGTCCATTGGCGACAACGCACAAGTCCAAGTCTTGGCCCAACGCATCGGCCAGGATGTTGATTCTGCCGGCGACATCATCCGCAACGAGAATGTTGGATCGGCAGGATTCATTCATGAGCGCTCTCCTCAATCCCTGCTAGCCGTACTGCAAACAACGTGGAAATCTGGCGCTGTACTGCCGAAATATCAATCGGTTTAGCGATAAATCCCGTCGCACCGAGAGCTTTGGCGCGCGCACGATCCGCTTCCTCCGCCTGTCCGGAAAGAAAAACGACAGGAATGCTGCGTGTTGTGGGATTGGCTCGCAATCGCTCGAAAACTTCGAATCCATCCATTTCAGGCATGACGATGTCTAGGAGGATCAAGTCAGGGATACACTCTTCCGCAATTTCCAGGGCCGATTCGCCGTCTAAAACGACAGCAACTTCGTAGGAATCTTCAAGGGCCGCGACCAGTAAGTCGACACTGGCTTCAGTATCATCCACGATTAAAATCAACTTTTCAGCTATGCTGGTCATAGCTACTCCTATTGCAGCGAATTGAGCAGTGCTTGGGCAACCGGTTCGGCTTCCTTAAACCGATACCGATTGATCAGACTTCTGAGTTCCTCTAGCGCCGTTGAGATATCGCTTGGCCAGTTATAACCACCTATCCAAGCTAGAATCTCTTTCGAAGGCTTAGGCTTACGTTTCCTAAGGTGAGGCATAAGCTCGCGCAGTTTCTCACATAACTCAGGCACCTTGCCTTCAGTAATAACAAAGGCTTGTGCGCGACTGCCCTCAAGCGAGGATCTGAATTGTTGAAGACTGGCGATCACTCGATTCAGCTGGCCGGAATATTCTGTCAGCAATCCTGGGATGGCACTGATATCCTCAGAACTAAAGGCGTGCTCTAATGCGCCGGCAGCAGTCTGGATCGTAGTGGCTCCAATGTTCCCAGCGACACCTTTCACGGTGTGGGAAATTCGCCTGGCTAACTCCGAATTACCGCAAAGCAGGGCATTGTCGATCCGGGCAGCAGAATCCCGATAATCGTCTAGGAACTTAATGAGTAAACCACGGTAAAGCGTTAAATTGCCGGCAACACGTCTCAAGCCTGACTGGCTATCTACTCCATCGATTTCTGGCAGCGAGTAATCCCCGCTGGAGGGATCGGTTTGGATAGCTTCCACGGCAGACAACTCCGCGATATGCTCTCCCGGCTTGATCCAATTCACCAGTGTTAGCAGCAGTTCTTCCGGATTAATTGGCTTGGTGAGGTGGCCATCCATGCCGGCCGCCAGGCTTTTTTCGCGATCTCCCGCCATCGCGTGGGCAGTCATCGCGATAATCGGAACGTCACAAGCAGGGGGTGGGAGCTGGCGGATCGCTCGGGTTGCTTCCAGGCCATTCATCACGGGCATCTGAATATCCATCAACACTAAATCAAAATGCTGAGTGCTGGCCAGCGCGGCTGCTTTCTGGCCGTTGTCGGCGATAGTTACTTTGAAACCGGCTTGTTGAAGGATTTCCTGGGCAACTTGTTGGTTAATTTCGTTGTCTTCGACAAGGAGAATAATCGCTCCACGTAATCTCTCCAGACCCGTAAGCTTAGCCGCCGGCTCCCTGCGGGTATCTATGCTTGGGCTACCCTCTTTGCCGAAGGCGTTCATCGTTGTATCAAACAGCAGCGAACTTGTCACCGGTTTAAACAAAAAGCCTTCCAGCTGGACTTCCTCCGCCTGGCGCATAATCTCCTCACGGCCAAAAGCAGTAACCATAATGATTTTTGGCTGGTGGGTTAAGCGCAATGATTTGATCCGCCGCGAAGTCTCGATGCCGTTGTAGCCTGGCATCTTCCAATCCATGTAGACGACCTGATACGGCGCCTCGCTGCGATCAGCGGTTTCGATCATTTCCAGAGCTTCAGCGCCAGACTTGGCTAAGCTCACACTAAACGACATCGAGGCGAGTATGTCTTCCAAGATTTCACGCGATAACTGGCTGTCGTCAACCACGAGGACTGGTATGCCTCGAAGATCCGGTTCAGGTTCAAGCTTGCGTTTCATCACAGCGCGCGTGCCGAACTTGGCGGTAAAGCTAAACGTGCTGCCTTGCCCCGGCTGGCTTTCTACCCATATCCGTCCTCCCATCAGTTCACACAGCTTTCTCGATATCGACAACCCGAGCCCCGTGCCTCCGTATTTACGGGTGGTTGAAGTGTCAGCTTGGGAAAAGGCAGTGAATAGCTTTTTCACCTGATCCTCGGACATGCCGATGCCGGAGTCTTTTACGCTGAACTGCAGTACCGCCTGGTCTGCTTCCACTACCGGAGCGCTGATCTGAATTAGAATTTCTCCTGTTTCAGTGAACTTCACTGCGTTATTCACCAGATTGAGCAGGACCTGCCCGAGCCGCAGCGGATCTCCTATCAGTGCCATCGGCACATCATGATCAATACTGAACAGGAGCTCGAGCCCCTTCTCTTCAGCTTTGAGACAGACAAGATCCGCGAGGTTACTCAGGACATCTTCCAGTTGGAAGTCAGCTGTCTCAATCTCTAGACGGCCCGCCTCGATTTTGGAGAAATCGAGAATGTCGTTAATGATGCCCAGCAGCGCTTTGGCGTTCGCTTGGACTTTACTGATGTAATCTAGCTGTTTCGGGTCAAGCCTTGTCTTTAAGGTTAGGTGGCTTAAGCCAATTATTGCGTTCATCGGCGTGCGGATCTCATGGCTCATGTTTGCGAGGAAGTCGCTCTTGGACCGGGTTGCCGCTTCCGCACTTTCTTTGGCTTCCAGCAGCTCAATCTCCATCGCCTTACGCTCTGTGATATCTCGAATGGAAACGATCACCTGTATGCCTTCCATCGTTTCGATGGGACTCAGCCCGACCACCACCGGTACTAGCTGCCCGTTGGCATGGCGCAAGTTAACATCCTGGCAAACGGTAATTTGACTGGCGTCTGAGTTTTGTAGTTTCTCATCAAACACTGCAGTGAATTGCTGCCTCAGTTCATCGGACAACAGGAACTCATAGTTATTTCTGACTAACTCGGTTTTGGGGTAGCCGAATTTATCCTCCATATAGGTATTGGCTAGGATCACCTGGCCATGCGCATCAACCACTATGAATCCTACCGGCGCAGCTTCGAGCAGCTGCTGAAAATGTTCACGGGCATGGTCCAAACTTGCTGTGTGGTCTTCAATACTTTGTGACATTGAATTAAACGTGTCTGCAAAATCACCTATTTCGTCAGCTGAGTTGAGTGATAAGCGATGCGAGTAATCGCCTGCTTTTACCGCCTCCGCGCCCGCCACGAGCTTCGTCAACGGATTGATGATCCTGTACTTGAGCAGGAAAAACGCGAAAACCGAGAAGGCAATGGTAATCAACGTCAGGACTGCCACACTGACAATCACCCTTTGGCATTGATGATGGACTTCAGTTAATCCAATGTTAAGCCGGGTTTCTAGCGAAACAAGGTAATCCTCAATCGGTCGCATGATTTTTGCTTTCGCATAATGGTACGCTTCCCCATGAAGCAATTCTCGTGCCATCGCTGGATCAGGTTCACCTGCTTGAGTGAATTCACCTTGATCGTCTAGATATTGGCCTTTGACTGCGTGAAATGCAATCTCTTCCAACCTGACTAGATCATCTGATTGTTGTTTAGCCTCTTCGAGCTTCTGACGTTCATCCGGAGTAATGTCCAAGGAACGTATACGCTGTTTAATGCTATATGTCTCACCGTTTTCATTAATCAATAACTCACCAGCAGTCACATAATCCCAGTAAGTTAAACCATATGGCTTAGGATGCGGGCGTACGCCATCTCGGATTTCCTGGATGATTTGAAAATATTCCTCATAACGCGAGTCGCCTGTCACAGTGTATGTGCGTACCATGCGGGTCAAATCATCTGATGACTGTTTCAATTCGAGCGCAAGATTAATTGCAGCATATTTCTGTTCTTCAATTTCTGCAAGCTTCATCTCCGCTTTGTTTAATGAATTAACCATTACACCGATTGCCAGATACAACCCACCGAATGTATATGACACCAGAAAGAGCATTTCGCGAATAGTTAGCCGCTTCGGTCCACGAAAAGTTATCCAAGCGGCGATTACGAGAACAGACAATGCGGTACAGCCGATCAAAATATTGTGGAGTAATGAGTTGATCTCGTCACTAGGTGCAACGCTCTGTACCACTGGTACTGCTGCATCATCGCTCAACCCAACCCACTTCCGGCGAATCTGAAGCGCTTCGTCGGGCGTGATGGCCTGAAGGGTTTTGTCAAGAATCTGCACCAGTTCAGGCCAGTCCTTCCGGACTCCCATCCGGAGCGCTTTAGCTCCTCCTGGCAGAGGAAATGCTACCTTTAAATTGCTGAGCTTGAGTTTATCAATGATGTAACCAGACGCGGCGAGATTCATTACCACCACTTGGATGTCGCCGTCAGCTAACGCGAGAACGGCTTCCTCAGCGGTTGGATACAATACCGGAGTAATTTGCGTATTCTCAGTGAGCCACCCATGGTGAGAGCTATTCTCTTGAACTCCAACGGTGAAATCTCCTAGTTCCTCCGAAGTTGCCGGGCCTGATCCTTTGGTATTGACCAGCGCAATACGCGGGAATGATAGGTAGGACTCCGTAAAGAGGAGGAATTCCTCGCGCTCCTGGTTCTGCTCCAGGCAGGGCAGCATATCGAGGTTATGCAGTTTAAGCTGCTCAATCGCTTCATTCCAGGTGAGCCCCGGCACGACCTGCAGCTTCACTCCGAGCCGAGTTTCGATCAGGGAAACATAGTCCGCGGCTATCCCCCTATAAGTTCCATTCGCATCGAAGAACTCGAATGGAGCAAAACCCGGGTCAATTCCAAAGCGAATGACAGGGTGCGCGGCCAGCCACTCCTGCTCTTCAACCGTTAAATCAAGTGCTGGCTGCTGCTGGGCTTCGGCAGCCGTGGTTTGCGCCTCAATATGTTTTGGACTACTCAGGCAGGCAAGTAGACACGCCAGCAGAATTACCGAGCCGCGGATTGACTGGCGTATCCAAATCCATCCAGACCCGGCTGGGGTCCCTGATCCCTGTGCCTTCCTACTTCTCATCAGCAGTCCAACTACCTTTAGCACCCACATCACAGATATATCGTCTAATTTGTGAGTCCACTGCACACTGCCGCGGCGATCGATCATCACTGGATGACCGACCGTGGGATTATACCGGTAATTACCGGTCGTGGCATTTTCCATCAGCCTACAACTCGAAGCTGAACCATTCTCTCGCGTTATAAATGCTTAAATCCGAAGTGGTGGCATAATACCTAAACCGATTCCTTTATATGTACGAACTGGGATAGGGTCCTGATTTGTCAAGGGGATTATTTCTTCGCAATTGGAGAAAAATAGCTAGAGATTTTCATGGCGGCGGTTACAGTGTAATTCGCATTCCTTGAGGTGGACATAGCACGTTTCCAAAGGTATGCCGTGAAATTTGGCGAGCTTGCGTTTGGCGAAGCTCTAGAACGTTTCATTGCCGTTGATGCGGGGCGGGTCCGCTGCAGGACATGACGCCGGGGATCGGCGCGTTGGAAGGGGCTAAGGAAGGGGGCGCGGCGGGGCTGGGCAGCTCGGCGAACCCGGACGCGGGGGCGGCGGGCAACGCGGCGTTCCTGCAGCGCAACGGGCCGTGGAGCATTCCCGACCCGCGCTGCTATGTGCCGAGAATGGTGGACCCGGATACCGGCAAGCCGATCAGCGAGCAGGGCAAGCCGGGGATGGGCACTGTGAAGGCGCCGGTGGGCGCGCCGCCGGCGGCGGTGGACCAGGCTTCCGTCGCGGACCAGCGGATGGCGGGGATGTGGGCGGCACAACGCTTCCACGGGATGGCGCCGGGGCGGCAGACGGGCAGCTTTAGAGTGGACGACTACCGCAACGCGCGCCTGCCGCTGCCGGCGCGGCCTGGCGTGGGCTGGAGCATCGGCGGCCTGGCGGGATTTGGCAACTACAACTACATCTGTCGTCACGTCGATCCACGCAAATGACTTTAGCGTAACCGTTGTAATGAAAAAGCCGGGGCGGCCACCCCGGCCAGCCACCAACCTCTAGTACCCTTCCCCCCATCCCCCCTATCCCTCCGCCGGTTCGACGTGCACGGTGACGTGGGCGTGGGGGAAGCGCGCCAGGATTGCGTCCTCAATGCGCTCGGTGACAGCGTGGCTCGCCTCCACCGACACTGCCGGGTCGATCTCCAGGTGGAACTCCACGAACCGCCGGTGCCCCGCTTTGCGTGTGCGCAGGTCATGCATCCCGCGTACCGGTTCGCCGAACCCGGTAACGCAATCCCGGATCCACAAGCGCTCCTCCAGCGGCAGGCTCGCGTCCAGCAGGTCGCGCGCGGCATGGACCGTTAGTTCCCAGGCCGCCTTGAGGATCAGCACCGCCACCGCCAGCGCGGCCACCGGATCGACCCAGTGCAGGTTCAGCCCTGGCCAGGCCAGCGCGCCGAGCCACAGCACACCCAGCCCGCCCATCACGCCGAAGGAGGTCCAGACATCCGTGCGCAGATGCCACGCATCGGCGATCAGCGCAACAGAGTCGGTCCTTTTACCTACAGAAAACAAGCGATGTGAAACGTAGATATTCACGAGGGCCGAACCGAGCATTACACCTGCGCCTAACACCGGCTGTTCCAACGGCTCAGGGTGCAGCAGCTTTTGGACTGCCTCGAAAATGATCCATCCCGCTGCAAAGAAGATCAGCAGTGCTTCCACGGTGCCGGAGATGTTCTCAAACTTGTCATGGCCGTAGCTGTGGCCGGGATCGGCTGGCTTGCCGGAAATGCGCACGGAAAAATAAGCTATCAGGGCCGCCACTAAATCCGCGGCTGAGTGGAGCGCTTCGGAAACAACCGCCACGGATCCAATCAACAGCCCGATGGCCAGCTTGGCGACGACCAGCACCGTGTTGCTGATCACCGACAAGCGGGCCACACTCACCTTTTCCTGTTGCAGACCTTGCTCCATGCTGCGTGTCCATGCCTCGCGGGCCTCCGCAAACTAGTCTCAATATCGACTTCGTATTGCGAACGAGGTAATTATAGCGCATTAGCTATGGCATGATGGCATACTACACCTTCCGAGAACTGAGGAGATGAACCAGCAGGCGATACAAGCGGATACGGTGTCGGTGCATCTTGGCGCCTACACTGCCTTGGACCAAGTCAGTTTCACCTTGGCCACAGGCGGCGCTTTGGCAATCGTCGGCCCCAACGGTGCCGGTAAAAGCACGCTGATCAAAGCGCTGCTCGGGCTGGTTCCGCTGGCGCAAGGCTCGCTCAAGGTTTTTGGCGCTGCGCCCGGCCGTCAGCCAGCGCTGAGCATCGGCTACGTACCGCAGGCGAAGAGCTTCGATCGCACCTTCCCCGCCCTCACCTGCGAGCTTGTCGCCAGTGGCCTGCGCCGGAGCTGGCCAGGGCGGCTGGCTCCCGCAGAGCATGCGCGCATCGAAGCCAGTCTGGAGCTGGTCGGGGCTCGCCACCTCAGCCACCAGCCGCTGCGCCAGCTGTCCGGAGGCGAACTGCAGCGGGTTTATCTCGCCCGCGCGCTGATCCGCCGTCCGCGGCTGCTGCTCCTCGACGAACCCGCGACAGGCATCGACGCGGTGGGTGAGGATGACATGTACGCGTACATCGAGCGCTACCTGGGCGAGAGTGGCGCGACAGTGTGCATGGTGACCCACGACTGGCTGGTCGCCCAGCATCACTCCACCCAGGTCCTGCTGCTCAACCGCCGGGTGATCGCCTGCGGCCCGCCAGCGGCGGCTTTGGCCGAAGCGAACTTGAACCAAGCTTTTAGCCACAGCGGGCACCGGCACAGGCCTGGCCACGCCGGAGTCCGTGATGTTTGAGCTGCTCCAGTACGCGTTCATGCAATACGCCCTGATTGCGGGCAGCCTTGTGTCACTTGCCAGCGCATATTTCGGCGTCTTCATCGTGCAACGGCAGATGGCCTTCTTGGGCCACGGCCTGGCCCATGCCGCGTTCGGCGGAGTGGCGCTGGCGCTGCTCCTTGGGCAGCAGCCGCTGTGGATCGCGATCCCCTTCACCATCGCGATTGCCGTGCTCATCACCTGGATCAGCGAGCACTCCAACCTAGCGCTTGATACGGTGATTGGCGTGCTGTTCGCGCTGGCAATGGCGCTGGGCATCGTGTTTATCTCGCAGCTGCCCACCTACGCCGCGGACGCCTTCGGCTACCTGTTTGGTTCTCTTCTAGCCATCCAGCCAGCCGATTTGTGGGCTGCCGCGGCGGTCGCCCTGCTCGCCGTCGCCAGCCTGCCGCTGTGGGGCCGTTGGGCCTACGCCACCCTCGACCGCGAGGCAGCGCTCGCCGACCGCCTGCCGGTGCGCCTGGATAATTACCTGCTCGCGGTGCTGACCGCCGTGGCCATCGTCGTCTCCGCCAAGCTGGTGGGCATCGTCCTGCTCAGCGCATTCCTGGTCACGCCCGCGGCCTCGGCCCGGCTGATGGCAAACCGCTTCAGCGCAATGACGGTGCTGGCCCTCGCCTCAAGCCTGCTCACCACGCTCGCCGGGCTCGCCGCCTCGTTTTACCTCGACTGGCCGAGCGGCGCGACGATCATCCTCGCGCAAAGCCTGCTCTTCGGCGTGTGCCTGCTCAGCTCCTGGCTGCCGCGCCAGGGCCGGAAGCTCTCCCGACGCAGTTGCCGCCAGGCGTAAAATCCGCATTTGGCATATAATACTGAGACTTATTCCTAATACCGGTGGTACTAACCCC
>CAYXMN010000082.1:0-11596 GCA_964465955.1 uncultured Planctomycetales bacterium | reverse complement strand
TCCTCTTTAGTGGGGATAAGTATAAACAAGGCGGCCGGGCGCGGCCGCGCGCCCGCTAGTTTAGGCGGCTACATCGGCGTAGGTGGCGTAAGATACGCATGCGATTATGATAACCGCGAAATGGAGATTCCACAATTCACGCCGTTAGAGACGCGGAGGATGACCAAGATATGTTTACCGGCCTAACCACTGAGCAGATAGCTGGCTGGATCGCCAGGCAATATGAGCGCTGGCTCGCTTGGGCCGAGGCGCAAGGCCCGGCCTGGCTCACGCTGCCCACCGGCAACCCGCGCTTCCCCACCTGCGGGCATATCTTCGTGCACGCCTTCACGCCGATGCACCGTTACGCCGACATGGCGCAGGGCGCGCCGCCGGTGGACGACGCGGGCGTGGACTGCACGGACTGGCCCACAGTCGCGGCCTGGGTGCGGCGCTGCTTCACGCGCTACCAGGACGCGCTCGCCACGCTCACGCCGGAGCGCGCCAGTAAAATCGTCGAGTTCCCCACGCGCTCCGCGGGCGTGTTCAAGGTCAGCGCGGGCGGATTCTTCTTCCACGCCTGCACGCACTGCTTCTGGCACCTCGGCGGCCTGGCCGCCCTGCTGCGCCGCGAAGGCATCAACCCGCCGCCCGCTAGCGACCTTTTGTTCTGGCTGCGCGACAACGGGCTGTAACCGGGCTGGCCGCCTGCGCCGCTGCTGCCGCAGCGCACACTGAGCCTCTGCGTTACAATGGCCAAGTGTTCACCGGCCTGATCCGTTACACCGGCGTGCTCAAGCAGCGCGATAGCCGCGGCCTCGCCATCACCGCGCCGGAGTTGCGCGCGCAGCTCGCGCCCGGCGATTCCGTCGCGGTCAACGGCGCGTGCCTGACCGCAGCTACGCTCACAGTCGACGGCTTCACCGCCGACCTGCTGGCGGAAACACGCACCGGCACCACCTTGGGCGCCCTGCCCTTCGGTCGCCGCGTGAGTCTCGAACCGGCGCTAAAGGCCGGCGACGCGCTGGGCGGGCACTTCGTGCAGGGCCACGTCGATTGCACGGGCTTGCTGCTGGAACGCCGGCAACTCGATGGCGGCACCTGGCAAATGCGCCTGAGCCTGCCCGCGGCAGTGCGCCCCTTCGCCCTGCTCAAAGGCAGTATCTGCGTGGATGGTGTGAGTTTGACCATCCAACAGCTCGAAGCCGAGGCGTTCACTGTGCAAATCATCCCCGCCACCTGGCGCGACACGGCGCTGGCAGAGGTAGGTGTTGGCCAAATGGTGAACCTTGAAGGCGACGTGCTGGTAAAAACGGTGCGCCATACCGTTGAGCAGCTGGTGCAAGGCGGAGGAATATCTCTCGACCAACTGGCAAAATGGGGTTATAGTTAGTAGTCAACTACATCAACGTTCGCTGGCGGAAGGTAATCCTTTTTAGCGCGGTCCTACCCCACTGGCCGCCGCTAACGACAGCAAAAAGACTGAGAAGGCATAGATGAACAGCAAACCTGACTATGAAAAGCGCATTGAGCGCGCGGTTAGCGCCTTGCAGCACAAGAGGATGGTGATCCTCTGTGATGATCCTGACCGCGAGAACGAGGGCGATGTGATTGTCGCCGCTGAGTACTGCACCTCCGAGCATATCAACTTCATGAAAGTTCACGCGCGCGGGCTGATTTGCGTGCCGCTCACGCCGGAACGCTTGGATCAACTCAACCTGCCGCTCATGGCGAGTCAAAACACCAGCCCGCACAACACCGCATTCACCATCAGCGTAGACGCCGTGGAAGGCACCACCACTGGCATCAGCGCCAGCGATATGGCCAAAACCGTCCAAGTGCTGGCGAATCCGCAAACGCGCCCGGAGGACCTGGGCCGCCCCGGCCATATCTTTCCGCTGCGCTACTCCCCCGGCGGCGTGCTAAAGCGCCACGGCCAGACCGAAGGCAGCGTGGACTTATGCCGGATCGCCGGGCTCTACCCTGGCGCGGTGCTGTGCGAAATATGCAACGACGACGGCACGATGGCGCGCGCGGACGATCTGCGCGCTTACAGCCAAAAGCACGACCTGCCGATTGTGCATGTCAGCGACTTAGTACGCTACCGCCTGGCGCATGAGAGCCTGATCGACTTTGTGGACGAAGCCGAGTTGCCCACCGAGTTCGGCAACTTCGCGATCCGGGGTTACGAGGTCGCGTTGACCGGCGAACATCATATTGCGCTGACAATGGGCGATATCACCAGCGGTGCGCCGGTGCTGTGCCGCGTGCATAGTGAGTGCCTAACCGGCGACACCTTCCATAGCCAGCGCTGCGACTGCGGCAAGCAGCTCGAGTACGCGATGCACGCCATCGCGGTGGAAGGCCGCGGCGTGCTGCTCTACCTGCGCCAGGAGGGCCGCGGAATCGGCCTAATCAACAAAATCCGCGCCTACCGGTTACAGGACGGCGGCATGGACACCGTTGAAGCCAACCTCGCCCTGGGCTTGCCCGCGGACAAGCGCGAGTATGGCGTCGGCGCACAGATCCTGCGCGACCTCGGCGTGAGCCAGCTCAAGCTGATGACCAACAACCCGCAAAAGCTGGTCGGACTGGAAGCCTACGGCTTGGAGATCGTCGAGCGCATCCCCATCCCGTTGGAACATGGCCACAGCCCGCACGTTGCGCGCTACATGAAAACCAAGGTTGAGAAAATGGGCCACCTGCTCGACGCGAATGATTTAACCGCAGCCGATAGCAAGCCGGCCCAGAGCGCACCAATGCACTAAGCCTGACGCATCGGATTCGCTGGAAACTGCATCGCAGTCTTGTCAACCGCCAACCTGGTTGCGTAAGCAAATATTTCGGGCTATACTATCATTTCGTTATTTAGCGAATTATAGAACTTATCATGCAGGCATTAACATCGCTGGCCAAAGCTATGGCCGATCCAACACGTCTCAGGCTGATCCTCGCTTTAGCAAGCGGCGAGCTGTGCGCGTGCCAGCTCCAACAGCTCATCGGCTGCGCCGCGAGCACACTAACCGCGCACCTGAGCCTACTCACGCGCGCGGGGCTGGCACAGTCGCGCAAGGACGGGCGCTGGGTGTACTACCGCCTGGCGGAGGCGCCAGCCCCAGCCGCGGCGGCCGCGCTCGCCTGGGTGCAAACACACGCCGCCGCCCAGCCCCAGGTCCGCGCGGACACGGCTGAGCTGAAGCGCTTGCGCAAGCTCGGACCGGAGCAGGTATGTTGCCAGCGCAGCCTGCGCTGCGTCCCGGTTAAGGAAGCGCGCCCATGAGCATGTTTGAGCGTTTCCTCACCGTTTGGGTGCTGGCCTGCATCGCCGGCGGTATCACGCTGGGCAAGCTCGCGCCGCAAGTGGCGCGTCTGCTGGACGGCTGGTCGTTGACGGTTAACGGCGCACCGGTGGTTTCCATCCCTATTGCGATCTGTTTGTTCTTCATGATGTATCCAATCATGGTGAAGATCGACTTCGCCCGCGTCGCCAAAGCCGGGCGTAGCGTCAAACCGGTGCTGCTGACGCTCGTTGTGAATTGGCTGATAAAACCGTTCACCATGTACGCGATCGCCTTGCTGTTTCTCGGAACCTTATTCCTGGGTCTGATCGGCCCGGACGCCACCGACCTTGTCAAACTGCCCTTCGGCCTTGATCTCGCCGTGGGCCAGACCTACGGTGCGGGCACTGTGGTGTTAAGCGGCGGGCAGATGATGCTGGAAGTTCCGCTATGGCGCAGCTATCTCGCTGGCTGCATCCTGCTGGGCATCGCGCCCTGCACCGCGATGGTGCTGGTCTGGGGCTTCCTCGCCAAGGGCAACGACGGCCTCACGCTGGTGATGGTGGCGATTAACTCGCTGATGATGCTGCTGCTCTACGGCGTGCTGGGCGGCTGGCTGCTCGGAGTCGGGCGCCTACCCGTGCCGTGGGAAGCGCTGCTGCTTTCAATTGGCGTGTATGTCGCGCTGCCGCTCGCCGCGGGCTATGTTAGCCGCCGCTGGATCATCGCGGCTAAAGGCGAGGCGTGGTTTACAGAACGCTTTCTACACCTACTCACACCGGTCACCATCACGGCGCTGCTCATGACGCTGGTGCTGTTATTCAGCTTCAAGGGCGAGGTAATTCTCGGCAATCCGCTAACAATTCTCTGGATCGCCATTCCGCTCTTCCTGCAGACGCTGCTCATCTTCGGAATTTCATACGCCGCAGCGCGCTGGCTCCGCCTGCCTTACAGCGACGCCGCCCCGTCCGCGATGATCGGCGCGAGCAACCACTTCGAGGTGGCAATCGCCACGGCGGTGATGCTCTATGGCCTGGGCAGCGGCGCGGCGTTGGCGACTGTGGTCGGCGTGTTGATCGAAGTGCCGGTGATGCTCTGGCTGGTGCGTATTTGCTTAGCGACGCAGAAATGGTTTACCAGCGAAATGGAGGTGGCCACCAAATGAGTGGTGAGAGTAAGTCAACTGAGATTCACAACATGGTCAAGCAGGCCTATGGCCAGGTTGCGGCGAACCAGGACCAACCAGCGTCCTGCGGGTGCGGCGGCCAGGACAGCAGTTGCTGCAGTTCAAGCCCCGTCACCGCGGCGCAGCACCCCGTGCCCCAAGCGGAACTTGGCCTGTCTTGCGGCAACCCGGGCGACTATGCCCAGTTCCAGCCTGGCGAGACGGTGCTCGATCTTGGCAGCGGCGCGGGGCGCGATGCGTTCATCGCCGCGAGAGCGGTCGGCGCAGGGGGCCGCGTGATCGGCGTGGACATGACGCCGGAGATGCTCGCGCTGGCGCGCCAGAACGCAGGCATCTTCACCAGCATGTACGGCATCAACAACGTTGAGTTCCGCGAAGGCTATATTGAAGCGCTGCCGGTGGATGACGCGAGTGTGGACGTGATCATCAGCAACTGCGTCATCAACCTTAGCCCCGACAAGGCGCGGGTATTCCGCGAGGCCGCGCGGGTGCTTAAGCCCGGCGGGCGCCTCGTTGTCAGCGACATCGTGCTGAACCGCGAACTGCCGCCAGCGCTGCGCGAAAGTGTCTCGCTCTACGCGGCATGCATCGCGGGAGCGCTCAAGCGCGCGGACTACCTGGCCGCGATTGAGGCCGCCGGGTTCACCGGTCTCGAAGTGCTCAAGGACGTGACCTACGTGAAGAGCCAGGCTGGGCCCGACCCGATCTCCAGCGGCGTTGCAGACGATCTCGCCGGTTGCGCCGCCAGCATCACCGTGCGCGCGTGGAAGCGTTAAGTTAGTCGGACGCTATAACGAGTGGGCACCTCTTCGGTGCCATGGTTAGGCGAGAGTGAGAGATCGCCAGCAGGTTACATGGCCTGATCGGGAGTTGAGTTCCAAGGTGCTGCCCGACCTGTGCCGCCTGAAAGCCATGTTGCCTGCGAAGCTCCACTCAAAATAGGAAGGCCAGGGAACCCTGGAAGTTCCCTGGCCAAACTAGTGCTTATTCAGGTGTCCGGCTGTTCGCTGCTGCTACTACAGACTCATGCCACCACCCTGGTTATGCCATGCTTCGGGGAATTGGAAATCAACGTAATAGTGGACATACTCAGGCAACAGGTATTTCACTACCTCGTCACTGTAGTAAGGATGATAGACCTTTAAGATGTAATCCGTCGGATCTTCCGATTCTTCGCAACAGGTCTCTTTGAGGCTGCTGGTGCCAGTCGGATTAGGCACCACGACTTCCATGAAGTATGAACCGTCATCCTCCGTGACGGTCGCCTCCAGGAAGACGCCCTCATGGAAATACTGCACGAATGCGTTCGGCAACACGTCCCCGGTGTGCGCTTTGACCACCCCTTGGAAATCCTTGAGGATGCCGATCTCCGGCGGTTCGACCAGTTGATAGCGGAAGATCAGCTTGAACCGCTGGGGAGTGGTGGCCGGGCCGGCCTCGCCGTCGCTGCTGACGAACACAGCGCTGATCCAATAGCGCTCGTTCGGGCTGAGCGCCGCGCCTTTAAAATCCCTGATCTCGATGATTTGCGGGGAACTCTGGTAGGCCACCGACTGAGCGTCGATATTCGCCGGCAAGGTGTCGGGGATTGGATCCAGATAACCCGCTGCTTCGGCAGCAGTCAGCGGATCGTCCTCATTGGGGTCGAATTTGAGGCAGTAGCGGATCGTACTGACGTTCGTGCCCGTTGGATTCGGATTGGTCACCACCACGCGAACAAAAAGGTCATCGCCCGTTTGCGACACGACGTGGGAAGCTGTATTGTTGCTCGTCACCTCGCCAGCCAACCGGGGTGCCACGGTCGGGGCCGGCCCGTCGATGCCTCCGCCGCCTCCGCCGCAGCTAACCACGACAGCCGCCAAGCCCGCGGGAATCAACCAGCTCAAAAGTCGTCTGAACATACCCTACATCCCTGCGCTAGTTTTGTGCCCCAGTGCGCCGTGCTTTACCATCATGATTTGAGCACAGGTAACATTATCCACAGCGTTCTATTAAATTGCACCTAAGTTCAATCAATTTAGGTTTAGCTCGTTTCTATACTTATGTTAAGCGCTATCCATGTGCCGCATCAGCTTGAGCTTCGAGGACCCGGCAGCGCTCGCGGGTGCGCCCGAGGAGACGCTAGCGAAGTTCCGCGAAGTTCGCGGCCAGATCGAGGCGGCGGTGTTGGAGTTCGTGCGGGAGCAAGGGGTAGCCGGGTCGGGAGAGGGTTAAAGGGGGGACCTACTCGACGTGGGAAGCTTCGACGTGGTAGAGGAAGAACGCGGGGTAATTCTTATCGGTTACGATGGTTCGGATCTAGTAATTCATCGCGGTATTGCCAGCTCTCAAAGCGCATATCTATCCATGTGCCATTGTAGATTAGAGAAAGCATGTCGCCTGATTCATCGCTTAATACCAGCTTGATTCTACCTGTTGCTGTTTCATCAGTTACAATTAATTCATCGGAATAACTACTCTTAAATACATCGTATAATTCGCGGGCAGTTTCGTACATGTCTACATCGTGGGTGCGCCGCTCATCATACATCTGGTCTTTATATATGGGCAATATCACGGCATCAATCGTCCCTTGTCCGGCTCTTTTAGCTAATGAGCATATGTACAGAGTTCCACTATATTTGTACCTGGATAGATCAAACGTTTCGCTTACTGCATAACGAGAGATACCTAAAGATTGGTCCAGGCTCCAGTAATGGTTTGGATGCTCAAACACGTCTTTGATCGGCGTACCGAAGCTGTATTGGCGATAACCAGCAATATCCTTTGCCCCGGTAGCCCCAATTATCAGTATAACCGCACTAGCTGCAAGCAAACTCGACATGAAACGCATACAGCACCCCCATGCTCACTCGCTGTAAGTGTACCGTATGATAACCGCTGCCCTTGCCCCCCTACCTAAACAAGCTGCTGATGCTTATCCCCTGGTGGTTGCGGCGGATGGCTTCCGCGATGAGTTCCGCGACGGAGACGTAGCGGATGTTCGGAATATCCGTCGCCGGACGCTGCGGGATGGTGTTCGTCACCGTCACCAGCTCGATCGGGCTGTCGAGGATGCGCTCCACCGCCGGGCCGGAAAAGATGCCGTGCGCCGCGAACACGCGCACCGCCTTCGCGCCATACTCCATCAGCTTCTCCGCGCCGGCCTTGATGCTGCCCGCCGTGTCGATCATGTCGTCGAACATCAGCGCGCGGCGGCCTTTCACGTCGCCGACGACCTCCACCACCTCGCTGACGTTTGGCTCCGGGCGGCGCTTGGCGATGATGGCGATGGGCAGGCCGAGGCGGTCGGCGACGTAGCTCGCGCGCTCCACACCGCCCACGTCCGGGCTGACCACCACGCAGTCCTCCGCGGCCCAGCCGTCGTTGAACATGTAGTCGCACAGCACGTTGGCGCTGGTCAGGTGGTCGACGGGGATGTTGAAGAAGCCCTGCAGCGCGTTGGAGTGCAGGTCCACGCCGAGCAGCCGGTCCGCACCGGTGTTCTCGATCAGGTTGGCGATCAGGCGCGCCGTGATCGGCTCGCGCGGCTGCACCTTCTTGTCCTGGCGCGCGTAGCCGTAGTACGGCGTGACCACGCCGATGCTGAAAGCGCTGGCGCGGCGCAGCGCATCGATCATGATCAGCAGCTCCATCACGTGCTCGTTGACGGGGTTGCAGGTGCTCTGCAGGATGAAGCAGTGCGCGTCGCGCACGCTTTCCTCAATCTTGACGCGGATCTCACCGTCGGAGAACCGCGATATCACCGCCTGGGTCAAGGGCACGCCAAGCTTCTCGCTCACTTCAGCCCACAGCTCCGGGTTGGAGTTCCCGGCAATCAGCATCAGCTTCTTGTTACTCGCCATCGACTATGCCTCCTCCGCCTAGGCGGACTGCTCCTCATGCGCTTTGTCCTCCAGCGCGTGCTCCTTACGCTGCTTCAACCGCTCGCGCAGCGTGGTGACGTAATCCTCCTTGTTCTCCTGGCGCGCGCGGGCGATGCCCAGCGCCAGCGGAGGAATGTCGCGCGTAATCGCGCTCGCCATCGCCACGTAGGCGTCGTGGCCGATCGTGATGCCGCCTTGCAGCGCGCTGTTCGAGCCGATGAACACGCGGTCGCCTAAGGTGGTATGGTTCTTGCTAAAGCCGTCATAGTTGCAAAAGATCGTGCCCGCACCAATGTTGCAGCCCTCCCCCAGCGTGGCGTCGCCGATATACTGCAGGTGCGGCAGCTTGCTGCCCGCGCCGACGTCGGCGTTCTTGGTCTCAACGAAGTTGCCCACCTTGACGCCGTCGTGCAGCACCGTGCCGGGGCGCATGTTGACATAGGGCCCGGCTTGGACGTTGTTTTCGATGATGCTTTCCAGCCCGCGCACATGGCGCAGCTCACAGTTCTCGCCGACCAGGCAGTGCTCCAGCAGGCAGCCTTGCACGAGCCGCGTGCCGCTGCCGATCCGCGTACCGCCGGTCAGCACGCAGGACGGGCCAACTTCCACATCCGGGGCCAGGCGCACACTGGCGTGCAGGTACGTCGTCTCCGGCAGGCGGAAGGTGACGCCCTCGCGCATCCAGTGCTCCTTGAGGCGGCGCTGCAAAACCGCCTCGGCCTCGGCGAGTTGCTGGCGGTCGTTGACGCCGATGGGCGCCGCCACCGTCGCCGAGTGGACTACCAACGTGGGGGCAACCAACACGACGTTGGGCAGATAATACTCGCCCTTGCTCTGGCTGGGGCCGAGCTTCTCGCTGGCTAAGCGCAAATGCTTAAACACGTTGCGCGAAAAGATGTAGATTCCAGTGTTGATTTCCGTAATGCTGAATTCTGCGGGCCCGGCCTCGTGCGCCTCGACAATGCGCTCGCACATCCCTCCGGCGCGCCTGAGCACCCTTCCCAAGTCACCCGGCGGATCCACTGTCGCCGTCAGCACCGCGTGCTCTGCCGTGCCTGGCGCTAGCGCCGCCCACAACGCGGACAGCTCACCGGCCTGGATCAACGGCGCATCCCCCGGCAGCACGAGCAGGTGTGTGATGCCCTCGCCCACCACGGGTAAGGCCTGTTCCAGCGCATGTCCGGTGCCGAGCGCGGGCTCTTGCAACACGCAGTCCACCGGGTGGCCGTCGTAACCGTGCTCCAGGTGCCCCGTCAGCTCCGTCGAGTGCGTGCCGTAGACCACGATGATCTGCGCGGGCTTCAGCGGCAGCACGCTGTCCAGCACCCAGTCCAGCATCGGTTTGCCGCACAACTCGTGCAGCACTTTAGTAGTGGCGGACTTGAAGCGGGTGCTCTTGCCCGCGGCGAGGATGACGACCGCTAGCTTATATTCCATCGCGGGTAAGTATACTGCGCGCGAGCTTTATTTAGCCTGCCGACAGGCTTTACCACGGCTGGTCCTTGGGCGGCTTGTGCTCCCTGGCTAAGCGCGCAGCCTCGTCCTGCTGGGCCTGGGCCTGCTCCGCCGCGTGTTGCGCTTGATAGTCCGGATCAAACCTGAGCAGCCAGTTGATCAGCAGGGTGAGCAGGAAGTAGGCGATGAAAACGTCCAGCCCGATGGGGCCAATCACTACCCAGCCGAAGAGAAATGTCACCGGGAACATCACGAAATACCAGAAAATCCAGTAACTTTGCGGAAATGGGATTAGGATCGCCAGCCATGTGGACACAGCGTAAGCAATGATCGCCCATTGATAGATCCTGCAAACCCAAATGATGCCCTTAATCATCCTGCCTCACCCTCGCCATGCATTCGATGATTATAGCAACGACGTGAGAAAGCGGATGACTCGCCTCGCCTACTTGCTCGCGACGCCCTTGACCGTGCCCGCCACGGCGCGCGCGATCACGAGGCGCTGGATTTCCTGCGTGCCCTCGTAGATCTGCGTGATCTTCGCGTCGCGGTAGTAGCGCTCCACCGGGAAGTCCTTGGTGTAGCCATAGCCGCCGAGGATTTGCACAGCGCGGTCGGCGACCCACACCGCCGTGTCGCCCGCGTAGAGCTTGGCCATCGAGCTTTCCTTGCTGTGCACTAGGCCTTCACCTTTCATCCACGCGGCGCGGTAAACCAGCAGGCGCGCGGCGTCGATGCGCGTCGCCATATCCGCGAGGTAATTCCCGATCGCCTGGTGGTTGATGATTGGCTGGCCGAAGGTCTCGCGCTCAGTGGCGTATTTCGCCGCGAAGTCGAAAGCGCCCTGGGCAATGCCCAGCGCTTGAGCCGCGATGCCGATGCGGGACACATCCAGCGCGTTGAAGGCCACCTTGAAGCCGTTGCCTTCGCCGCCCAGCACCATGCTGCGCGGCACGCGCACGTTATCCAGCACAATCTCAGCGGTGTCCGACGCGCGAATGCCCAGTTTGTCCTCGACCTTGCTGACTGTGATACCCGGCGTCTCGCACGGAATGATGAACGCGCTGATCTGCTGCGACTTTTTCGGCGCGTCGGGATGGCTGCGCGCGAACAGGATGTAAACGCCGGCGTTCTGGCCGTTGGTTACCCACAGCTTGGTGCCGTTGAGCACCCACGCGTCACCGCTTAACTTGGCGTCGCACGCGATGGCGGTCGCGTCGCTGCCTGCTCCCGCTTCGCTGAGGCTATAGGCCGCAATCCACTCGCCGCTCGCCATCTTCGGCGCGACAAGCGCTTTTTGTTCCGGCGTGCCCCAGTTCGTCAGCGTGCTGCACGTCAGGCCGCTATGCACCGCCATCAGCACACCAAAGCTCGCGTCGCACCGGCTCAGCTCCTCGATCACGATCGCTTCGCTGATCGAATCAAGCTTGGTGCCGCCGTATTCCTCCTCAATCGTCATCCCGGCGAAACCCAACTCGCGGAAGGCGTCCCACTGCGCGCGCGCGAAGGTTTTCGTTTGATCGCGTTCCAGAGCGCCCGGCAGCAATTCGTTCTCCGCAAATTCACGTACAGTCGCGCGGACCATCTGCTGTTCATCAGTCAATGCAAAGTACATACGTGCCTCCACACCAGGCATAAATGACTTAGGTCCATTGTACTAGGCGCAGGCCGGGAGTGTTACAATCCACCCATGGGAATCATTCGCAACACAACTGAACGTCTCGCGCAATTGGGCTTAAGCCTGCCAACCCCGCCACAGCCCGTTGCCAATTACGTACCGTTCAAAATAGTGAATGTGTCTAGTACACCTGATCTATTCGATGCGTACAAGG
>CAYXMN010000081.1:0-11720 GCA_964465955.1 uncultured Planctomycetales bacterium | reverse complement strand
TGTCCGCGCTGATCATCCGCGCAACTTCATTGTCCACGCGCTCTTCATACAGGTCGATCTTTTGGATGCCCAACTGCTCGGCCAGGACGTCTTGCACCTGGTCTTCCGTGCAGAATTGCGATTCCACCACAACTTCACCGAGACGCTTGCCGGACTCGCGCTGGCTCTCCAACGCCTCCTGCAACTGCTCCAGCGAAATCACGCCTGCGTCAACCAGCATCTCGCCAAGTTTCTTTTGCATTGAAGGGACTTCTCCTTCCTCTGGGCTGCCGAATTCGCGAGGTTACCCCTGCACCCAGCTACTAATCATATCTAGGGGCATGGTTAGCGTCAAACGATCCGGCTCTATATTACATAGCAATTATGACTGATTCCGACCAACTGTGTTGCACAGTCCGGTAATTCACCCGGGAATCAAGGTCTAGCGCCCAGCACGGCTAGCGGGACGGCGCCCGGTGGCGACCCTGGCCGCGGTATAGCTTACGGGCAGTTCGAGGTCGCTGCCGACGCCTTCCATGTCGTCGGGAGCATTGTAGGGCACGATCCGATAGATATAATCGCCAAAGCCGGGAACAGAGCGGTCGTGATAGCGGTAGAGGTTCGGCGCAATCGGGTTCCAGGCGGTGGGGCGGTGAACGGTAAGCGGCAGCAGCGGAAACGACTCGTGAGCGAGCAGCACTTCCTCCTGGCGTGGCCGGCCCGCCGGGCGCCGGTAGACGCGGTAACCCGACAGCAGCGCGCCGAAATTCTCGCTGATGAGCCAGGAATCACGAACATTCACGTCGCCGTCCTGGTTGCCGTCGGGAAAGTAGTCCCATTCGTCCTCGAACCCGTCCGTGCTGACGCGCCCATACCGCCGGCCCACCGGAATCAAATCCGTGATGCCCACCTCGCCATCGTTGTTCAAATCCCCGGCGTTGGCTTCCTCCCAGGCCAGCACGAGCGAACCGTCCGCCGGATCGCGGTAGGCGGTGGCATTTTGCACGCGGTTGCGCTGTTTGTCCGGCGCGCGATCGATCCAGTGCGGCTTGGCGTCGAAGGGGCGCTCGGCGAACACGATCTCGCAGACCACGCCGTCGTCAAACCGCATACCGTTGTTGAGGTCAGGGCGAACGCGCGTCATGCCCGCCGCGACCACGCCGGGGACTTCAAGCTCAGCCAGCCACAACCGGTCGCCTGCCAGGCCGAAGACGCTGCCCGGTTCACAGCGCAACGGGTGGAAGCGATCGGTGTGGTAGCGAACGTAAAAAAAGAAATCCGTGAGCGCCGGAGCTTTGGCGAGTTGCACGACCAAGTGGTAGTCTCCGTTTTGCAGGTCGCGGCCATGCAGGCGCACGTACTGCTGGACGGATGGATCGTGCCGCCCGAGGTCATCCAGCGCGAACAAGGTGAAATCGTCGCACGCCACGCCGAGTTTGGGATCCATGTCCCAGGCGCGCGGCTTATTAATCTCCTCCAGCGTGGGCGGCGCGTCGTAATGGTCCTCGGGGTAGCGCGAAACAAACGGTCCACTGGCTGAGATGGGATAGCGCGCGGTGGACCCCGGAGTCATGGTGGAGGGTGCGCTGGGTGGCGGATTGTCCGCGCCGGCCGGGAAGGCGAGCAAGACAGCCAGGGTGGTGCACGCCAGCGCGCATGCCAGCTTGACTGCCCCGGTTTGCCTCCCGTGTTTCCGCACTGCGTGAATTGTAGCAGCCACTGCCCTCACCGACGGCGGCGCTGGCGGACGTGTTCGGCCGGCTGGCTTGCACCGCTTGCTCCCGGCCCGCCGCTACAATAGGCTGATGCTTTTTCCACCCGGCGTCTTCATCGTGGATGCGCACTGCGACATCGCTTGCCACTGCCAGGACTTTGGCCGGAGCCTGTTGGGCGAGGACGCGTGCGCGGCGCCGATGATGGTCACGCTGCCGTTATGGCAGCAGGCCGGGGTGCGGCTGGTGTGCGTGACGCTGTTCACGCTGCATGACAAGCCGGAGAGCGTCCGGCGCAACCTGGTCTACTCGCAGTACAACATGTACTTGGACTGGCTCGCATGCTACCCCTCCGAGCTGAAGCTGATTCGCTGGGCTGAAGATCTGGATACGCTCGCGCAGGCGGAGCCGGTGGCGGTTGCCGGGCGTAGCGGCTTGCCCGTCGGCATCATCCTGCTGATGGAGGGATTGGAGCTGTTGCCGAATCCGACGGAGCTGTTTACCTGGTTCGAGCGCGGGCTGCGCATCGCGAGCATCACCTGGAACGGGCTCAACCAGTACGCCAGCGGCACGTTCTCGAACAAACGCGGGCTTACGCCGTTGGGGCGCGAGTTGCTCGCTGAGTTTATGCGGCTCGGGCTGATACTCGACTTCAGCCACCTGGCGGAACAAGGCATCAGCGAAGCATTGGCGATATATGACGGTCCGCTCTGCTCGACGCACTCGAATGCCCGTGCGCTCTGCGGCAACGAGCGCAATCTCACGGATTCTCACGCACAGGAAATTGCGCGCCGCGGCGGCGTGATCGGATTGAACTTGCTCGCGCCGCTGCTCGTCGCAGGCTGGAGGCCAGGCGATTTCCAGCCGCCGCTGGCAGCCGCGACCGCGCACACCGCGCATCTGGCGCATTTGCTCGGGCATGAGTTTGTCGGCATTGGCAGCGACCTCGACGGCGGGCTGACGCCGGAAAACACACCCGCGGGGATCGACACCGTGCTTGACTTGCGCAAGCTAGGCAGCGAGCTGGCGGCACGCGGCTGGGAACCGGAGGACATCGCGGCGTTCAATGGACGCAACTGGTGGCGTTTTTTCCGGGAACGCCTGCCGCACCGGCCTGGCGTCGAAATACGGTAAGATTGCGTACCGGGATGACCGGGCGGCTGAATTTACTCAGTGAGACGGGTATGGTTAAGAGAACATCGGTTGGCTTGATTCTAATCACGGCGCTGGCGTTGATCCTGGCCGGCCTCATGTGCGGGTGCCCCAGCGATCAACCTGCAGAGACTGGCGGCGGCTCCAGCAGTGTGAGCAGCGCCGGTAAACCTCAAACCAGCAATGCGGAGGACGCGGGAGCGGCGAAACTGCCTGTGCCGCTGTCGCAACGGCCGTACCGGCAGGTGCATGCGTCGGTTGAGCAAGCCTGGTTTTTAGTTGAGACCGGTTATCAAGTAGTGAAGGATAAATATATCCAGGCAAATACGCTGTTGGCTTCAACTTCCGCCGAAGACAAAGCCGAAGGTGCACGGTTGAAAAATGCAGTGACTGCGGAAATCCAAACAACGATTTTCAACGTAAACCCGACGATTGATAAGCTGTTTAAAGAGGCCATTGCAGCCGAACCTGATAATGCACTGAATTATGCAGCATATGCTTATTATCTCAAGGCACGGAAGATTGTTGATGAATCCGGCACTTATGTAGGTGAAGGCGAGACCGAAGCGTTAGCTAACATCGACAAAGCCATTGAGCTGTGGCCGGATGACTCCGGATTTTATTTGCTGAAGATCCACATTTTGTCCGCGCCGCATCAGTGCCATGAATGGTTCCGCGGCGCCGCCGGCGAGGATCTCGTGCTTGCCAGCCGCCTGGAGCAGTTACGCGAATTGTTCCAGCTTGCGGAGAAATATGATCCGAAAAACTCCTTCATCAATTATTACCATGCGATATTGGTGACGTCGTTGACACCGCCGGATCTGCGCGGCGATATCCGTGATGAAGTGCTACGGGAGATAATTGCCGGTAATCAGAAAGAGCAAGGGAACTTTTACTTTCCGCCGCCATTGCCGCCCTACGCCGCTATTGCGAATCCGATCGCGATTCCCGAGGATGGCCTGGAAGCAATCTACTACGATCACTGGAATTTCTTTGGCATGATCGCTGAAGATAACATGCGCAACCTGATCGATCTGCTGATGCAAGGTTTAACTTGGCCCGCTGATCGCGACACCTACAAAGAGATTATGCTGGCGATTTATAAAGTCGGTGCGGTTAAACCGCCTTCCCGTAGTTTCTTCTCATTGCAGTTCGGAGTGATCAACGGTTTACAGCTGGCGGCCGCACCAGGCAGCCCTGAAGCGCTGGAATTCGCGTCCGTCGCACGCTTCCTGAACCAGCAGTATTTCGAACTAGCTAATGAAGAGCTGAAGCGCAAGGTGCTGACCGATTCGACGCAACTGGATGTGGAAGGCGTGCAAACCGCGGAGCGGCGGACAGTGCGCCTTGATCCTGACGTTCAAAAGTTCCAGAAGCGCCAGGCGGCTTACTTGAAGAAGGCGGGCGAAATCTTGAAGCTCGACTTCAACCTGCCCGACGATCCCGAGAAATGGTAACGCCGCCGGAATCTGCACGCTGCGCCCAGGATTTAACTCTGGCCCAACTGGCTGAATGGCTGGCCGGGCAGGGCGAGCCGGCTTACCGGGCGCGTCAAGTCTGGCAGTGGCTTCACGTGCATGGCGTCATGGCCGCTGAGCAAATGACGAACCTGCCCGCGGGTTTGCGCGACAAACTTGCACAAGCTTTCGACTTTGCCCCGCTGGCCATGGCGGCCAAGCGTGAGAGCCAAGACCGTTCCCGCAAGATTGCCAGCCGCACGCGCAAAGGCCATCCGGTCGAGGCAGTCTGGATGCCGGGCGGGACCGGCGGCACCGCAGTATGTTTGAGCAGTCACAGCGGCTGCGGGCTGGGCTGTGTATTCTGCCAGACCGGCTACCTGGGCCAGCTGGAAGCGCTTTCCGCCGGGCAAATCCTGGCGCAGGTGTATCTGACTGAACAGCTTGCGGGCGAGCGCTGCGAGCGCGTAGTGTTAATGGGCATGGGTGAGCCGCTGCTCAATCTCGGCGCCGTACGCCAAGTGGTGGAGACGCTCTGCGACGGGCAGGCGCGGGCCTGGGCGCCGAAGCGGATCACGATCAGCACGGTCGGCCTGGTTAAGCCGCTGCTCAAACTTGCTGAGACCTTCCCCCGCGTGAACTTAGCGCTGAGTTTGCATTTCACCACGGCGGAGCAGCGCCGGCAGTACATGCCCAAGGCGGAGCCGAGATTGGAAGAACTGGTGGAAGCGCTGGCAGAGTTTCGCACGATCAACGGTGGGAAGTTAACATTGGAGTATATGGTGCTGGCGGGCATCAACCATAGTGAGGCTGATGCCCGCCGTCTTGCCGACCTGACGCGCCAAATCACAGATGGTACGGCGTCACACGCTCCAGGGCGGCACACACCAATCGTTATCAACCTATTACCCTACAATCCGATTCTCACCGCACCAGATTTTCGACCAGCGACGGAAGACCAACTCAACCGCTTTGCCAAGCAACTAGTTGCGCTTCATCAAACGGTCACAATCCGGCGCAGCCGCGGGCAGGATATCGGGGCTGCATGCGGACAGCTGGGTGCTGCACTCAAGCAATAACTCAGTTTAGAGCGGCCGGAGATCTCCGGCTACTCCCTCGGCATTCTCTATTTACGAGCACGCGGAGCAGCGGGCTTCGCGGCAGGTTTCTTCGCAGCGGGCTTGGCCGCAGGCTTCGCTGCAGGCTTCGCGGCGGGCTTGGCTGCCTTAGCAGCTGGCTTCGCGGCAGGTTTCTTCGCGGCGGGCTTGGCCGCAGCCTTAGCAGCTGGCTTCGCGGCAGGTTTCTTCGCAGCGGGCTTGGCGGCGGGTTTCGCAGCTGGTTTTTTCACAGCCGGTTTTTTTACCGCAGGTTTTTTCACCGCAGGCTTTTTCGCCGCAGGCTTGGCTACCGGCTTGGGCGCGGGCAGGAAGCTCTTCTTCTCGCCCACTGTGCCATCAGCCTTCAGCACATG
The DNA here is from genome assembly GCA_964465955.1 of uncultured Planctomycetales bacterium. GTDB lineage: Bacteria > 4484-113 > 4484-113 > 4484-113 > JAFGCY01 > CAYXMN01. The sequence goes on along the minus strand of CAYXMN010000081.1, from coordinate 5,949 downwards.
CAATTCGCCCTTGATTTTCTCGGCGAGTTCCTTACCGCGAGCGAGAGCTTCGGGCTTCTTGGGGAATTTCCCGGTCGGCGCCTTTGCATCTTCGCGCTGCACTACCCATACCTTGTCAACTTGTTTGACGATATAAATCTTGGAAGCCATACAACAAATTCCTCCATCTGTGATTCACATCTCGTGAGAGTATGTTGATAAGTTGTTAATAATAGCAGGTACTCGCGAAACTGGGAATATTTTACTTGGGTTTGGGTAAAACATGTAGGAAAATATCCGTGGCCGCCAGATGCGGCTCCAACAGGCTCAAGCTGTTAGGGGAAACCATGAGTGAAACAAACGGATTGAAGATGCGGATAATCGCCCTCGACGAGCTAATGAAGACATTGGCTGAAGTCGGACGCGGGCTGGAGAATCCGCAGGAAAAAGCACTATTGAAAAGGCTCTACGATGCGGCGAAAGTCCGCCATGACTTTCTCAAAGCTTCCCGCGGGAGCGAGAGCGACGGCTAGCGCACCACAAGCCCGGCCGCTGTAGGATTGGCCGCAGGCTGCGCTGACGGCAGCTAGCGGCCGGCCCGTGTGCCTGTCCATCCGCCTGTAACTGCAATTCGTAACAATGCGCCAGACGGATGGTTGGGATTGAGTCTCAGCCGGCCAGCCGCGCCAAGCCGCGAATACTTCACGCGAACGAGTCTCATTCACACACCACGTCGTGCACGCTTCCGGCGCCGGACGGTTAGCCCTGGTAATTCGTGAAACTGCCAATCCAGTCGCGCAGCAGAAACTGGAAGCGGCCAATTAGCAGGCTGACGCGGGCCATCACGGTATAGCCGAAGCTCGCGCCAAAGGCCACCATGATGAACACGACGCCCAACCTTCCAATGGTGCCGACCGCGCCGCGATGCTCCAGGCTGAAGAAGAAATAGACCACTGTGCAGAACACGCCGACAAGCAGCACGACCTGCGCAATCGCCGAGGAGGTGTCCGGCCCCAGCGGATTGATAGTCGCCACCAGTTGGGGTAGGAACGTCCCGCTGATCACGTTCGGCACCGCCATCCCGGCGTATCCGCCGATCAGCAGCGCGAAGCTGTAACGGCTGAGCCAAGCCAGCTTGGGTATCATGCGCAGGATAATGAACAAGCCGAGGATGATCGGAATGAGCACCAGCCAGTCGCGCGCGTCCGAGTTGCGCGGATCGAGCGGGGCGATCGCCTGCGGGTAGATGTCGTTCCAGTAGTAGATGCACCAGCCGTAGCCCACACTGACGCCCAGGAAGATGTGTTCGCCGAGGCGGTATACCGGGTTGTCCTTGTACAGGAAGCTGAAGATCATCAGCGTCAGTGCCGCCGCGAGCCAGATGCCTAGCACCGTCATTACCGTCATGCCTTCCTCCTGGCGCTGCGCTGCCGGTTGTCGTAGAAATACAAGATGTTCGCGACAATGATGGCCAGCACGATGAACACGTGCACGGCGGATTGGGCGTCCATGCCGCGCGTCGCGTCAGGCGTGTGGCCCAGGATCTCCTTCATGCCCACGAGCTGCTCATACTCCGCCGCGCCTTTCATGCCGCCCACCAGCCCGGTGAACTGCCCGGCTTGGTAGTAGGGGTAATACTGCGCAGCGCTGACCGCGGTGCAGCTTACCGCCAGCGGCACATTCTCGCGCTCGGCGGCGTACGGCACCCAGTACTCCGGCAAGCCCACCGAAGCGATATCGAAAATCAACGACACGTCTTTCAGCGAAGTCACTTCGCGGAACAGCGGCATATCCTTCGTGTTATTTTGCGAATAGTCCTGCGGGAAGGTGGACGAGAAGCTCTGGCCGATGCCCAGCATCACCGAGGAGGAGCCGGGCTTGAAGCCGAGGAACACGTAGTCTTTGCCATACACCAGGCCGGGGTAGAGCCGTTGGCCGTCCGCGCGTGCAAACTCCGTCACCTCGCGCAAGCCTTTGTCAGCCAGTGCCGCGCCGTAGTCCACCAGCGTCATCACCACCGGGCGCAGTTGCTGGCGGAAGCACTGGTGCAGTAACGCGATGTACATTGTGTAGTTTTCCGGAATGGTGCTGGCGCCGAAATCGCAAGAGATCAAGACGACACTGCCTTCCGGCAAATCCTGAACTGCATCGAACGCCTTCTCCACCTCGTGGGTGGAGCTGAAGGGCAGCTCAAGCGGGTAGAGCAGCGGCAGCAGCACGCACATGAAGACGATGAGATAAATGATGCGCCGGTCGAGGCCGAGGATGGTTTGGACTAGCTTATGCATTAGTCGCCACCTCCCATGTAAGTCCGTTCAATGCCGAAAATAATCCGCAGGCTGATTGCCACCTGGCTGAGAATCACACCCAGCAGAATCCCGCGCTGGGCGGCGGTATTCGGGTTGTTCAAAATCCAGCTTGCCACATCCGCCAGATCGAAGGACGGCAAGCCTGCGAGATTGAGGCTGCCGAGCGGGAAGATGATTTGCTCGCCCAGCGGCACGCGGCCAATCATCACCAGGCAGCCCGCGATCAGCAGCGCCGTGGCCTCCACACTGCGGGCGCGGAAGGCGCGGAAGGCCGCGGACGCGATGTAGAACGCGAGCAGCGAGAACATCGTGGCGTCCAGCGGGACGAAGATGTTGTCGAAGATCCAGTAGAAGAACCCACCTTCTTTAATCGGGTGCTCGGCGCTGAAGATGCTCAACTGCAGCGGGTTGATCACCGCAAGGTAGACTACGCTGATGCTGCCGAGGAGCACCGCCGCCATCCCGGCGGTGAATGCCTGCTGCCCGCCGCTTTTCGCGATGGCGCAATAGTACGCGCCAAGCAGCACCGCCAAGCCCAGGAGAATAAACCCGGCAATCTGGCCGAAGTTGGTTGGGTGCGTCGGGAACCAGCCGGAAAGCACGGTGATGCCGAAAAAGAACAGCGCTACCATGCTGTAGCCGTAACCGCTCTTGCGCAGCCCGACCTTGCTCCAGTGGTGGTCCATCGAGGACAGCACGCCGAGGATGAACGCCGCGCCCGCCATCACGATGGCCCAGGAAGTGGTGAACTTCTCCAGCACGGTTTGGCTTAAAGTGCTGGGCACGTAATACTGCACCCAAAACACCAGCCCTGCGATAAGGGCGATTGCCACAGGAAGTTGCCGCCGGATGATTTGCATAGGCTACGCCAGGGGGGTCAGCAAAATGCTGATCCAGTTGTAATTCGTTCCTAGAATGACATCGAGAGTCGCCAAGATGGTGCCGACGAGGATCATCATCAGCACGAACGCCTTGCCCACGTCCTGGCCTTTGAGGCTGCCCAGCAGCATTGGTTCGCGGGACAAGTACGCGCTGGCGGCATAGAGCTCTTCACCAATTAAGGTATAGTCGCAAGTGGTGACGAAGAACGGCAACTGCGAAAACGAGTCGGTGCCGGCGATTTGGATGGCGCCGGTGGTGAAACCGGTCTCGGCGAGCAGCAAGCTCTCCGCGTAAAAGTAACCGAGCAAGAAGTTGGCCGCCGGCTTCTCGCGCAGCATCACGCCGCAGACAGCCGCGACATAGCTGAACTGCTGGTCGGTGACGAAGTACACGTTGTCTTCGCGGTAGGCGTCCGGGCGTCCGGCTTCCATGTAGGCGTTGCGCACCACCTCCTGGCTCACCGTCATCACCACCGGATCGAAGCACGGCACGAGCAAGTCGGAATCGAAGTGCGCCACGCGCCGCGCGATGCGCCCGAGGATGTTGATGGCGGCAATGGTGCTTAGCGTGCTCAGCGGATCAAGCCCGTTGACCTGCAGTACGGGCCGGCCCATTTCCGTCGCGCGCCCGATGGCGTCATCGACCGCTTCCAAGCCGTTGATGCGCCGGATAAACAAGTTAGGATTCTTGCGCGCCGCCATGATGAAGGCCATGATAATGAAGGCAAAGATGATGCTGATCAAGAAGTTGTTAATCATGGCGCGGTTGAACCACTGCTCTCGCGTCACCGCGCTGCCCAACGGCAACTCGGCGGATTGGCCGTCCGCCAACACCAGCAGCCGCAGTTCGTAGGCCGTATTCGGGACGAAATCCTGCGGTTCGGGTGTGCCGTCTTCGGCGGTGACGTAATACCGCGAGACAGGCAGGACGTACCAATCCGGATGCGGCGGGTCAAAGCCGAAGACCTCCGGCATCTCAGCCTGAGTCAGCACGGCGTCCAGCAGCGGCGGGCTCAGCTCCGCCGGCAGCCAGCCTTCGGCCTGGGCGTTAACCTCAGTGTTGATGCGCACCTCGGCGTAGTTCTCCACGCCTTCCAGCTGGAACGTGACCAGCAGCGCGGTGCCGTTGTCATTCGGCGCATCCATCACCTCCACGCTGCCTACTTGGGGCTGTGCCATTGCGAGCACCGGGATCAGCAGCGCGCCAAGGCATAGCACAAACAAATGGGAACCGTGAAGGTGGAAGTGCGGCCGGTTGTTTGAAAGGAACGAATGGCCCATATGTGTAAACCTGCGCTGGTATTCTAGCACTTTGGATGCAGAATTTGACGCGGGTTTTACTGGGTGGCGGTAAGCAGCAAGCAAGCGAGATAGACCAGCGGGGCGGAAAACAGCATGCTGTCGAACCGATCTAATACGCCGCCATGGCCGGGAATGACCTTGCCGTAGTCCTTGACATCAGCCAGCCGCTTGAACAGCGAGAAAACCAGATCGCCAAAGATGCCGAGCGCGGCAATCACCAGGCCCAGCACGAACAGGCAGGCCAGCTGCAACTCCCGCGGCAGCGCCACCGCGAGCAGGTTCAGCGCGCCTGGCTCGGGATAGACCAGCCCGCAGCCCAGCCAAGCCAGGCCTGCCGCCAGAACTCCACCCGCCGCGCCTTCCTGCGTTTTTTTCGGGCTGAGGTGCGGCGCCAGCGGGGTGCGCCCGCAGAGCTTGCCGGCCCAGATCGCACCCGTGTCCGCCCCCCAGCTTGCGCTGAACAGCAGCAGCGCCACCGGCATACCCCCAGGCCAGGCGAGCAGCGCGGGAATGAAGGCCATCGGCAATGTAATAAATATAAGTGTGCGCAACAGCCGCACATGGGCGCTGCTGTCCTTACCGGCCTCATGCCGCAGCACCAGGGCGATCGCATAGATTATCAGCGCGAGTGAAAGGTAGACGCCCACCAGCAGCGGCGGGCCGATACCGGCCAAGGCTAAGGCGCAGCCTAGCCAGACCAGCGATGACAGCACGATATGGCCCCACTTGCCGCGCCCAGAAAGTCCTGGAATGACGGCGTAGAATTCATACTGGGCGAAGATATGCACGGCAAGCACGAGCAAGAGCACGACCGGCAGGGACTGCAGCGCCGCGAACAGGAAGGCCACGCCGAGCAGTAAACCCCAGAGGGTGCGTTTCACCATCGCGTCTAAGTGTAGCGCGGCAAACCCGTGCTGGCTAGCGCGGGCTTAGACTTTGCCGAAACGGCGCTGGCGGGCTTGGTAGTCGAGCAAGGCTTCAATGAAGTTGGGGCGCGAAAAATCGGGCCACAACACGTCGCAAAAGTACAGCTCGCTATAGGCCATCTGCCAGAGCAGGAAGTTGGAAATGCGCATCTCGCCGCTGGTGCGGATGACGAGGTCAAGATCCGGTATCTCCGGCTGGCACAGGAACCTGCGGAAATTAGCCTCATCAAGGTCGGCCAGATCGAAGCTGCCATCCCGCGCCGCTTCCGCCAGCGCGCGCATCGATTCGAGCAGCTCCATGCGCCCTGAGTACATCACGCACAGGTTCAGTGTCAAGCCGGTGTTGTCCTTGGTTAGCTCAATCGCCTCGGTGAACTTCGCCGGCAACGGATCGGGCAGCAGGTTCAGCAGCCCGCTGGTGACGATGCGCACATTCTTGTGATGCAGGCGAGGCGGTTCAAAGTCGAGGACGTCGTTAAACAGCTTGAACAGGCTGCCGACTTCGGCGGGCGGGCGCTGCAGGTTTTCCACGGAGAAGCAAAACAGGGAGAC
>CAYXMN010000080.1:0-11779 GCA_964465955.1 uncultured Planctomycetales bacterium | reverse complement strand
ATCGTAATGGTGCAAACTATGATCATTTTCCTTGACTAGCCCATCGATCTCCTCCGAGATCATGTCATCGGTGATCTCCGCCTCCAGCCCGGCGAGGAGCTTTTGCATCGCCAAATCAATGCGCAGTTGCACCGCTTGCTGGTCGCGTTCGCGAGTCAGGCTGTCGTCAACGAATTTGTCGAACTGCTCCAGCGACTCCATACTGAAATGGGTTTTGACGAACTCCTCGTCGATCTGCGGGCGCTTGACGCTGTTGACCTCGATGACTTTCACTGCAACCTTCAGCTTCTTGCCGGTGACGCGCTGATCCGCAAAATCTTCCGGCATCACATAATCGAAAGCGATCTCAGCATCCGCGGCTTGGCCGGTCAGGTGCTTGTCCCAGCCCGGCAGGTTGCCTTCCTGGCCGATCAGATACATCATGCGCTCGACCGCGAACGGAGCATCCTCGCCGGTGTCGGCGTAGGCGGACTTCACACTGACGGTCAGGGCGTCCCCCGCGCCGGCCGCGCCGTCTTTCACCGGGTATTCGGTGTAGCGCTCAGCCAGCCGCTCCTTGAAGCGTAGTTTCATGTCGTCGGTGACTTCCAAGGTCGGCACGGTGATTTCAAAACTCGCGTAGTCCGGCAGCGTCACTTCAGGCAGCACCGGGATGCTGAACTCGTAGGTGATCGCCGCGGCTTCCTGCGGATCAGGATCAGAATGCCACTGCGGATTGCCGCGCGGGCTTAAACTCTGTTCAGCGAGCGCTTGATCCACAGCATAGTCTTTCAGGTTGTCGGCCGCGGCTTCATCCACCATTTCTTGCCCGAGCTGGCGGCGCAAGACATTCGGCGGCACCTTGCCCTTGCGGAAGCCAGGCAGGTTGACTTCCCGCGCCAACTGCCTGTAGAGCTGTGCGTAGATCTTGCCGACTTCTTCAGCGCTAATCTCAACCTTGAGCTTGGCCACGTTAGCTTCGCGGCTGATCAATTCAGTGTTCGCCATAGTTTTACACCCAATGCTTCGTCTGTGCCCGCAGGGGCGGGAACCCATAATTTTAGCACCCGCCGTGATGCAACCTAACGGAAGGTTGATGCCTACTCGACCAGTGCCATCACGCGCACCGTACCGCCCGTGGCGTTGTAGTAAGCGATAACCGGGGTGTCGTTAATAACTAGCATGCAGGAGTAGCCGCCAACGTCAGGGCCAGTGTCAGTACCGGCCACGCCGTCCAGCACAGTGCTTTGGTTAGGCCAGTCGCTGCCTGTGGCATCCAGCGCGCGGATGAACACCAGTTGATCATCGTATTCATCCTTCGAGGCGATGGCGGGCTTTCCGCCCAGCATGTCCCACGACGACCAGTAGCCAATCGCATTGTTCAGATCCACCGCGACTTTGTCGTCCCAAGCGCCGGTGTTTTCACGCACGAACTGCAGCTTGCCGGAGTTGTTGATCTGGTATGTGAGGGCGGTCACTGCGCCTGCCTGGCGCAAGCCCAGCCCGTCCCTGCCATAGGCATATGGGCCGTACTCGACGACCACGACCGGCTCATCCCAAGCGCTGCCCGCCAGATTCGTGGCGCGCCGGACGCAGACTGATAGATCGCTCAGATTAGGCCCGGACTGGTAGGCGACCGCCGGCATCCCGTTCACGATCGCCAAGCTCTGCGAGAAGGATGATACATAGTTATCCTCGATCTCTACAGGAGCGCTCCAAGTGCTGCCATTTGCATCCTGTGCCCGCTGGTAGTACAGCTTCTCATCATCGCGCTGCGGGTAGGTGATCGCGGGCTTGCCCATCACGCTAACGAGCCCGAGCTGTGTCATCTCGCTCACATACCCCATATCCACCACGCTGATGATGTTCCAGTTGCCTTCGGGCAGGCCCGTCGCGGATCCGGCATGGGCGTAGCGCACCCAGTAGTGGTACTGCTGCGGGTTGCTGGCATACACCAGCGCAGGCGTGCCATCCACAATCGCGGTGCTCATGCGGCCGCTGAATGTAGACGAGATGTCCAGCAGCGTCGAGGCTGCGGGCCAGGTAGCGCCTTGCCCATCCTGGGCGCGGATATAGCAAACCTGGCTGCGCTCCGGCGAGACGTAAGCCAGCGCCGGGCGCCCACCGGCGTCCACTAGGCCGAAAGTTGGATAGGCGGGCTGCTCGAAGACGAGTTGCCACGTCCGCGCCTCGACAACCTCGACAGGCAGCGTCAGGGTCTCGCTATGCGCCGCGTCGTCGGTGACCGTGACGCTCGCGTTATAACTGCCGGCCCAGGTGAACACATGCGTCCCGGTGGCGCTGGCGCCAGTCTGGTCTGCCGCGCCGTCGCCGTCGAAGTCGAAGCTGTACCCGGCAATGCTTGCCCCGGTGCTGGGCAAGCTGCCCGAAGCGTCGAACGACACCGAGTGGAGTACCGTGGCGGGGGCGGGATCACAGGTGAGGCTGGGCACCACGCCGTGCGCAGGTGTTTCCACCTCGATGGTGATGGAGTCTGTATCGGTCAGCCCAGCATCGTCGGTCACGCGCAGGTGTGTGATGTAAGTGCCTGCGGTGTTGTAGGAGTGGGATGCGTCGTTAGTGGAGCCGAAGTCCTCATAGCCCGCTCCTTCGCCGAAGTCGAACTCGTATTTTACGATCTCACCGTCCCAGTCCGCGCTCGACGCGGCGCTGAACGATACCTGCTCAGCCACGGCAGGCGCAGGCGGGTCGATCTCGTAAGACGCCTCCGGGGGCAGGTTGCCGCCCACGCCGATCCAGTGGAGTTCCGGGTCGCTGGTACCCAGCATTACCACTACCAGCACGAGCACGCCGTTGCCGTCCACGAAGCCGTTCAAGTTGGCCAAGCCGGTATCGAGTAGCGTAGCATCAGTGCACGTAAACCAGCGCCAGCGCCCCGCATCCCAGTCCGACAGGCCGACCCACATCTCGCTGCCATCCCCGCCCGTGAACTGGGGCGGCTCGTTGAAGGAGTAGCGCACCTGCCCGTCCAGCACGCCGAAGCTGCTCACGTCGTAGGCATACATCGCGTAGGCGAAGTCGTGCGTCGGCGGCTCGGCGGCGAGGTCGTAGTTGGGCGTGAACTTGCCGCGCTGGCTGGACACCTCAGCGTTATGGTAACTGAATGGCGCGAGCTGCTGGAAGTAACCGCCCAGGCAGTGCCGTACTTTGTACGCGGCGCTCGCGGATTTGGGCAGCGCCAGGCTAAACGGCGACGTCGCCGGCTGGCCCGGCCTCGAGCCTTCAGAATTACTCTTGCTCTCCGCGCCACAGCCAGTGAGACTTGATAGCACAAGAACAACACATGCAATGGTGATCAACCAACGCAGCATGACCGGTCCTCCCAGCCTAAACTCATCGAGGCTAGTATACCGGAGGTCGTCAAGCTGCTAACCGCGGCGGACTAGTGCTTGTGCACATCCTTGTGCATCAGGATGCGGCTCTGGCGCAAGCGGTCGGCGGCGGGTAGGTCGCGCAGCTTCTCGCTGAGTTGATGGTCGTCCTCATCCTCAAGCTTGTCCAGCACGATGTCGATCAGCTCCGGTGCGAATCCGCGCGCCTCGAAAAAGCCGCGATCCGCGCGCAAGCACTTCGCCGCCTCAACCGCATGGGCGGGCAGGCTGGCCAATCGATCGAGCACTTCCGGCTTGGCGAAGATGTTGCCTTCGACGCGCAAGTCCTGCGCCAGCTTCAACGCTGCGGCGCTGCCGAGGCCCTCCTCGATGCAGACAGTCATCGCAGCGAGCAGCATGTAGGTGAAAGCGCTGCCGTCCGGGCTGCGGAACTCCACGGTGGGCCGGGCCAGATCCGCCGGGAACTTGCCGACCTCCGCTGGATTAAACATGGTGTCAATGCGCTTCGTGATGTTGAAGCCCAGCGGTACGCGGATCAAGCTGGAGCGGTTGCTCTCGCCCCAGCACAGGCGCGTCGGAGCTTCCTGGTGCGGCACCAGGCGTAGGTAGCTGGAGGCGACGGTGTTGCCGAAACCGGTCAGTGCCGAGGCATGGCCCAGCACGCCACCGATCAGGTGCAGCGCTTCCTGGCTCAGCGCGCCGTCTGCGCCGGTCTGCATGATGTTGCGGCCGTCGCGGTGGAGTGCCATGTGCACGTGCAAGCCCGAGCCCGCCATGCCCTCGTCGAGCTTGGGCACGAAAGTCACGCTCTGGCCGAACTTATCTGCCGTCACGCGGATCAACCAGCGGGCCACCGTCGTCCAACAGGCGAGGTCCTCGAAGGGCATCAGGTCGAACTCCACCTCGAACTGTTCGACACGCTTGCCGTCCAGTTCAGGGTCGTGGCTCTCGATGCGGTCGATGTAGCCCACCTCGCTATGGCAGTACTTCACGTTGCCGCAGACCTCGCTCACTACGCGTGTGATCGCGTCGGCCAGCGCGCGGCCATGCAAGTATGGCGCGCTTTGGTGGTAGTTTTTCTGGCTGCGCGCAATGAAGCGGTCGTCCTGGTGGTCGAGGATTAGGTAGAACTCCAGCTCGGTCAAGCCGTACAGTTCCAAGCCGGTGGCTTGGAACAAGCGCTGCGCCGCTAGGGCCACTAGATTGTCCGGGGTACGCTGGCAGGGCGAGCCGTCCTTATCTGCGAACCGGCAGACGATGTCCAGTTCATCCGGCGCCCAGGGGTTGATATACGCCCAGCGGTAGACCGGCACAGCGTACAGATCGCTGGCGCCCGAGTCGAGCAGGCTGGGGAACAGGCTCGACCCGTCTACACGCTCACCGGCGGCGAGAATGCGCTCCAAGTATTCCGGGCTAAGTATCGGCAAGCGCAGTTCTTTGAGCTTGCCGTCGATGCCGGGATAGCGGAAGTTGACGATCTTGAATCCGTCCTCCAGGCAAACCCGGACGAGATCGGCGCGCTGCCAATCTTGCGGCAGCTTGCCGATGCGGCGCACCAGCGGGCGGATATCATGCGCGAAGGCGGTTGTTTTCTCAGTTGACATGAACCCCTGCTCCAATGCGGTATTTGAAGGTCAGATCATTATAGGTGATGACCGTGAAAATGAGAGGCTGGGTGGCAAGTAGCGGCCGTGAATAGTATACCGGGGTAGAAGAAGGTAGTCGAACCGCTACAATACCTGCGGTGGATCATCAGATCAGCAATCCCGCTTCGGATCTTCCGCGTCCGCTGCAGCGCATGTTCAATGCCGTGCCGGCGCGCTATGACCTATGCAATCGCGTGTTGACGCTAGGGCTGGATGAAGCTTGGCGCAAGCTAGCGGCACGGGCATGCCTGGCGGACGGCGCAGTGAGCATTTTGGACCTCTGCTGCGGCACCGGTGACTTAGCCTGCCACATCGCCCGCCAAGCCGGGCCGGAGGTTGCGATCACCGGGCTGGACTTTTCCCCCGGCATGCTGGAGCTAGCTCGGCACAAGTCGGCCCGAACCCCGGCAACCCGGCGCATCAAACTCAATGAAGGCGATGCGGCGGCGTTACCGTTCGCCGGGGCGAGCTTCGACAGCGTGGGGATCGCCTTCGGTTTCCGCAACCTGACTTGGCACAATCCGCTTACAGAGATTGCGCTGGCGGAAGTATTGCGTGTGTTGCGCCCCGGCGGCCGGTTCGTCATTGTCGAGACGAGCCAGCCGGTGAATCCGCTGCTGCGCTGGGGCTGCCATGTGTACCACGGCCTGATCGCCGCGCCGCTGGGCGGGCTGCTTTCGGGCAATCCCGCGGCTTATCAGTACCTCGCGCGATCAGCGCGGGATTACTACGGTGCACCTGAGGTCTGTGCACTGCTGACCAGCGCCGGATTTACCGATCCGACCGCAGAACTGCTGCTTGGCGGCGTGGCGGCGCTGTATGTCGCCTTAAAACCGGTGCGCTAACGTTTTTATGCGGTCGCATATGTACAGCTGTGCCTTGTGCGGTACAATCGCTGAGGAGATAACCCGCGTCAGGCACGTGGGTAACCCAAACAGGAGAAGCTTATGACAAAATGGGTGTGCATCCCCTGTGGTTACATCTATGACCCGGCTGAAGGTGATCCGGACGGCGGAATCGCTCCGGGCACGGCCTTTGAGGATATTCCGGACGACTGGGTCTGCCCGGTCTGCGGCGTGGGTAAGGAAGACTTCGAGCCCTTCGAAGAGTAACCGGTGCGATGCCGGAATTGCCGGAAGTCGAGACGGTGGCGCGCCAGCTTGATCCGCTGGTGCGCGACCAACGCATCAAGTCCGTCAAGCTGCTGGATCCCAAGCTTAGCCTACCTGCTGGCAAGCTTGCGGGCCGCGTCATCTACCGTGTGTTCCGCCTGGGCAAGCGTGTGCTGCTTGAACTGGTAGGAAACGGAAAACCAGAGCAGTATCTAGCCGTCCACCTGCGAATGACGGGGCGGTTGATCTATGTTAGAGGGGCGAGCTTGCCAGCGCGGCGGGGCGCGGCGCATCTCAGGGCGCGGTTCAACCTGGAACACGGGCTCCTGCTGTTCTATGACACCCGGCGGTTTGGCACGCTGGAGCTGTATGACACCATGGCGGAGGCTGCCCCGGCGGGGCTTGAACCGCTGTCACCAAAGCTAACCGTTGAGCGCCTGTCGGAACTCATCGCAGGCTCGCCGATGCCCGTCAAGACCTGGCTGTTGCGCCAGGATAAATTAGTAGGCATCGGCAATATCTATGCCAGTGAAGCTTGTTTCGCGGCAGGGTTGCATCCAGGGCGCTCCATGTCGAGCCTCAGCCAGGATGAGCTGCATCGGCTCGTCAGAGAGCTCAAGCGTATCCTGCGTAGCGCGATCAAGCATTGCGGCACAACCTTCTCGGACTTTCAAGATGCCCATGGCGAGGCGGGCGGGTATGTGAAGTACCTGCGCGTGTACGGACATGCCGGCGAGGCATGCCAGGTATGTGGATCGAGGATCGAACGCATCGTCCAGCAGCAGCGCAGCACGTGCTTTTGCCCGCACTGCCAGCCTGCGAGATAGCCTGGCGCATTGCCTCCGGGGCGTCAACAGCGATAATCTATACATTACCAACCAGCGGAGGAAGGATTATGAGCAACTTTGCGTCGGTGGAAGCCGCGTTGGACTTCGCCATCGGCAAGGAGATTGAGGCGCGCGACTTCTACGCCAAGCTGGCTGTGCGCATGAACCGCGACGACATGCGTGAAGTGTTCGTCGAATTCTCGCGGGAGGAAGACGGCCACCGCGCTAAGCTGGAGGCGGTGAAAAACGGCAAACAGCTTGCGCAGGCGGAGCGTAAGGTTCAAGACCTTAAAATCGGCGATTACCTGGTTGATGTGGAACCTCACGACAATATGACCTACCAGGAAGCGCTCATTCTTGCGATGAAAGCGGAGAAAGCAGCGTATAGACTGTATAGCGACTTGGCGGCGCAGGCTGCCGATGGCGCAACGCAAGCTCTGTTTAATAACCTGGCGAACGAGGAAGCGAAGCATAAGCTGCGCTTTGAACGCGAGTACGACGACAACATTTTAACTGAGAATTAATCGCCTTTTTTGGGACAGGACGATTCTTGGCTGTTCCTTGAAATAGACGCCGCTGGTAGAGGGTACCAATAACCAAGATGGCTGGGAATGAGACACAGCCGCGATTCATAAGGCCGGCGTTGCCGGGATGGTAGTTATAGATCAACTGTTATGGGAGGCGGGTATGACTGCGCTGGAGCAAGTGTATAAATGCAATGTCTGCGGGAACATCGTGGAGGTGGTTCACGCCGGCGGGGGAACGCTGTCGTGCTGCAACCAACCGATGGCGCTGCTCAAAGAGAACACCACCGACGGAGCCATCGAAAAGCATGTGCCGGTGATCGAGCGGGTTAACGGCGGCTACAAGGTAGTGGTCGGTTCGGTGGCCCACCCGATGACGGAGGCCCATCTGATTGAGTGGATCGAACTCATCGCGGACGGCCGGGTTTACCGCCAGCACTTGACGCCGGCGGATAAGCCGGAGGCGTTTTTCCCGGTCGATACGGAGAAGGTTTCCGCTCGCGAATACTGCAACCTGCACGGGCTATGGAGGAGTGAAAACTAATGCTGAAAGAACGTGTACAAGATGCGATCAATGATCAGATTAATGCTGAGCTATATAGCTCTTACATTTACCTGTCAATGGCGGCGTACTTTGAATCCGTCAACCTGCCCGGCTTCGCCAAGTGGATGGAGGCCCAGATGATGGAGGAAAACATGCACGCCATGCGCTTTTACCGCTACGTCTGCGATCGCGGCGGCCGGGTGTGGTTGAAGCCGATTGACGGCCCGCGCGGCGAGTGGGACGGGCCGGTGGCGGTTTTCCAGAATACGCTGGACCACGAACGTTACGTCAGCGAACGGATCCACAACCTCGTGGATCTGGCTCGCGAGGAGCGCGACCACGCCACCGAGAACATGCTGGCGTGGTTCGTGGCCGAGCAGATCGAGGAAGAAGCGATTGCGGAAAGCATTCTGGAGCAGCTCAAGCGCGTCGGTGACGCCAAGTCCGCGCTGTTCATGATTGACCGTGAATTAGGCTCCCGCCCAGCCCCGGCTGCGGGCGCGGCAGGCGGAGCGGAATAGCCTCCGGCTGTAGGATACGATTTATGGAGTCGGATGGCGGCGGCCACAACCGGCCGCCGCTGCCATGATCAATCATCATGCCTGGCCCAGCAGCCGGGTTTTAGGAGTGAGGATGAGCAAGCAGTTCAACATCGACGAAATCTTTGAGCTCGCCGAGCAGATCGAGCGCAACGGCGCCAAGTTTTACCGCAGTGCCGCCGACCGGATGGACACGGCAGACCAGCGCAGCCTGCTGGGCGAATTGGCCGTGATGGAAGCTGAGCATGAGCGCACCTTTGCGAGCATGCGCCGCGAGCTAGCTAAGGATCTGTCCCGCGACAGCGTTTACGAAGTCGACGATCAGGCTAAGCTGTATCTGTGGGCTTGGGTTGAGACCGCCGTGTTCGATATCAACATCGATCCGCTCGCCGTCCTGGAAACCGCCGACATCAAAGAGATTCTCAAGGTGGCGATCGGCCGCGAGAAGGAAAGTATCGTCTTTTACGAAGGCCTCAAAAGCGGCATCGACGTTGACAGTGATCGCGCCAAGGTGGATGCCATCATCGGCGAGGAAATGAAACACATCGGCCTGCTGATGAAACAGTTGCGTGGGTTGCGAGGTTAACCGGCGGATTAGGTTTCGCGCCCAATCAGCCGGCCCAAATCTTCCTCTAGCTGCAATTCTGCGATCTCTTTCATCAAGGTCGCCATTTCCGCTTGTGTGTCGCAATCGTCATCCGGGAAGATGAACCGCGTTAATCTGAGGAATGTCTCCAGCAATTCCGGATCAAAACCGAAGTTGTCCGCGTGACTCATGAGCTGGCGCACAGCCCGGTGGCGCATGGCGGCCCGGTATGGCCGGTCGGAGGCCAGCGCATCCCACACATCCGCGATTTGCAGTACGCGCACGGTCAGCGGATAGTCGGTCAGACCCTCGGGATAACCTTTACCGTCCACCCGCTCATGGTGGTACAAGGTGATATCGAGCAGTTCCGGTTGGTTGAGCGGGCGGAGGATGTGGTATCCGTAGATTACGTGCTGCTTGACCAGCTCGAATTCTTCATCGGAAAGCCGGCCTGGCTTGTTCAGAATTTCGCGCGATACGCCGATCTTCCCGATGTCATGCAGTGCGCCAGCGTCCTTGAGCACTTCCAGCTCGCGCATGGACAAGCCAATCTCCATTCCCAGCGCGACCGCGAGCGAACCTACCCGGTCGCTGTGACCACGAGTGTAGGTGTCGGAAACCTCTAATGCCTCGGTCAGGCTGGTGAAGATCGCCTTCAGATTGACTGTTTCCTCACCAAATGCCATCCAAAGTTAGTATATCTAGTCAGTTATGAAGATAGGCTAAAACTGGCCTGATTTAGAGTAGGCTTAACCAACGCTCCACTCAGTTTGGCACGCTGCCGCCTAACCGACCATGATCGCCAGGTCGTACAACTCCTGGTCAATTAACCTGCGGCCTTTTAATGCTTCATCCAGCGGCACTTCGACAATCCGGCCAGCTTGCTCGCCGATCATGATGTTGCCGCGACCAGCATTCAACGCTTCCACCGCTTGCCGGCCGCACTCCGTGGCGAACAGACGGTCCACTACCGTGGGAGCACCGCCGCGTTGGATATGGCCTGGAATGCAGACCCGGATTTCGAGTTCGTCGGGAGTGGATTGATTCAACCAATGCGCCAAATCGGTGGCGCGCCCGGCACCTTCCGCAATCACAATGAGATGGAAGGTCTTGCCTTGTTCGACGCGCTGCTGCAAGCGCTGCAACACGTCCTCGTTGCTCCATGAAATCTCGGGCACGATGATAATGTCGGCGCCGCCCGCGATGCCGGCATGTAGCGCCAGCCAGCCCGCGCTGCGCCCCATCGCCTCCACCACGAAGGTGCGGTGGTGGCTGGCCGCGGTGTCGCGTAACTGGTTGAGGATACGGAGCAGCGTATTGCTAGCCGTGTCGAAGCCGATGGTGCGTTCCGTGCCAGGGATGTCATTGTCGATCGTGCCGGGCAAACCTGCCACCAGCATGCCGTGTTTGCTGATCTCCAGCGCACCGCGATAGCTGCCTTCGCCGCCGATCACCACCAGCCCCTCCACGCCGCGCCGCTGCAGAATGCGCGCGGCCGCCGCCGGACCCGCGGGCTCCATCATTTCCGGGCAGCGCGCGCTGCCGAGTGCGCTCCCCCCCGCGGCAATCAGGCCTGAGACGTCCTTAGTGGCCATCTCGTCAAAACGCCCTTCCAACAGGCCTTTATAGCCGCGCCGGACCGCGCTGACTTTTAGCCCGGCGGCGATGCCGCAGCGCACGACGCTACGCACGGCCGCGTTCATCCCCGGTGAGTCCCCGCCGCTGGTTAGTACTGCGATATGCTTCATGAGGTGATTATCTGGGCATGTTGGGACGGTGTCAATAAAGGGCGGATTAAGCTTGGAACTGCCTGGCTACAGCACATCCTGCGCAGCTTGGGAAGCAAGCATGATTTCGCCGGATTCGCCCCGGCTGAAACCGAGTTCCTCGCGCTTGATTAGCTCCAGCAATCCGATAAACGTGGTGATCAACATGAAAACATTCTGCTGTTCCAGCAAGACCGCGCGCAAGGCCACGGATTCGCGGCGGCAGCGCACGCGCAGCCAGCCCATCGCCTCGTCGAGGTCGTAGTCGTCTTTGAAGATAGTGATTTGCTTGAAGCGCGGGCGTTCCAGCACTTCATGGAACACTGTCATCAGGTCATACACCGACAAGCTGTCCATGGTGTAGACGATTTCCGCTTCCAGCATCTCCACGACTTGGCGCGGCCAATGGCGGCCCGTCTGCTCGTAACGCGCGGCGAGGTCTTGCGTCACGTCCTGGATGCTCTGGTACGCCGCCAGCTGGCGCGCCAGGATCTCGCGCGGATCCTCGAGCGCTGCTTCATCCTCGCCGATTTCCTCAGCGCGCGGCGGCTGGGGTAGCAGTAGGCGGCTTTTCAGCTCGATCAGGCTGGCCGCCATTGCGAGGAAGTGGTAGGCATCGGCCAAGTCGCGCATGCCTTCGCGCTCGATGAATTCAAGGTAGTCGCCGGTCAGGCGAGCGATGTCCAGGTTGAAAATGTCCATCTGGGCGCTGCGGACCAGGTGCAGCAACAGATCCAGCGGGCCGGTGAAATCATCCAAGCTGACGCGGTAGGAACTCACGGCGCGGATTATAGCAGGGCAGCAACGGCGAGTATTAGCGCTGTAATGGATATATAAGGAACCAGGCGAAATTGTCACCGAATGCGGTCGCAATGGCCGTGAACAGGATGCGGAAGAAGAAGC
>CAYXMN010000079.1:0-11994 GCA_964465955.1 uncultured Planctomycetales bacterium | reverse complement strand
AGCTTTCCTTGTCGCTGGAGCTGTCCACCACGGTGGCGACCTTGGGGTAGATCGGCTCCGCGCCGGCGAACGCCTTGGTGAACAGGCTTTGAAAGCCGGTGTAGGTGGCCGCGAGAAAGTCGCGGGTGACGAGTCGGGACATGAGTTCCTCCTGGTACAAATGTTGGAGATAGCAATGGTTGATAGACATCGTCAGCGGGTAGTAAGCGGTAAGTAGTAGGCTGTAGGGAATAGGCGATTGCTGAAAGCCTCGCTGGCTCTTGCGATCAGCAGTGTGCGCCATGATATATTGATATAATGGCAATCACACACTATCGTGAATTAAACGTATGGCAAGAATCTATCCAGTTAGTTAAGAACATCTGTCAACTTAGCCACAACTGGCCGTCGCACGAGCTATACGGGCTTACGAGCCAGCTTCGACGGGCGGCTGTTTCCATCCCTTCAAACATTGCGGAAGGCTTTGGCCGCCGTTCTGCCAGGGATTTCAGCCGCTTTCTTAACATCGCCCACGGTTCATTGATGGAGCTGGAAACCCAGTTGTACATCGCTAAAGAACTAGGCTACATCTCCGATCCTGAGCTTGATGCGGTAAACGGGAGAATCTGGAAAATTGGCCGGATGATATATGGCTTGCTGCGTTCGTTAGCCGGATAGCATGCTTCACCCTTACTACTTACTACTTGCTGCTTACATCTTACATCTTATGCCTTACATCTACACTTTTATCCTCACCCACACGGCGCCGTCGTCCAAGCCTTCCAGGCGGCCGCAAGCGATCTCGTTCGTGGTATCCGCGGCAAGACCAACCGTTTGGTCATCCACGAGATACACCGCCGCGCCGAGGTGGGCCTGGGTGATGGAGCCCGTCGCGGCCAGGCTGAACACGCCGAGGGCCTGCACGCGCACGATCTTGTCGCCGCTCGCCCCGCCCGTGTTGTTGGCCTCCTCGATGGCGACGCCCAGGAACGTGGCGGCGGCTAGGTCGCTGCCGGGCTGGGCATAGCCCGCGGCGCCGGCGCAGACGAGGCTGCCTTTATAGATGTGCGCGCCGGCCAGCACGGGATGGGCGCTGATCACGCCGTCGCGGTGCTTGGTGTAGCGGTTGGCGGTAAGTGCTGTCATGTGAATCTCCTATTATTAAATTTCTGCCAGCCGGGGTTTAAACCCCGGCGCGTCCCGTATGGTGAAGCCGTGCTTGCCCATTGGGAATTCTGTGGGGACCGGAATAGGTGTCAGAGGTAAGATGTAGGATGTATCCAACTCCAAAGCCAGTAGCCGCAGCTCGATCACCTTCGAGACAAATGCGGGGGCTAGCCTACATCTTGTGACTTACATCTTACTTCTGCCGGGTCCGGGCGGGGACATCCGCCCCCCCCCCCGCCGGTGACTGCGGACCGTGGATCCGCAGCTGCCGGTCAGGCGGCAGGCTACCCCGCGGACTTGATCTCCACATATTCCTGCTCGGTCAGCCCGAGCCGCTGCGCCACCTCGCGCTCCGTCGGGCTGAGGCTGTAGCGCGGCTCAGCCGGGACCGGCGCGCCCGCCCCCGCCAGCACGCTGCCGGCCTGCGGGCAGAGCGCGGGCAAGGTGCGCAGGATCTCGCGCAGCACATCGCCCAGCGGCAGCGTGCGCCCGCCTGGCAGGCTGACCTCGATCGGCTGCGCCTGCGCCGCGGTCAGCGCCTGGGCCAGCCCGGCCTGCTCCATCGCCGGGGTCAGCTGGCCGCCGGAGCGCAGCTCGGTTAAAAACGCCGCCGCCTGGCGCGCCTGTTGCTCGGCTTTCAGCTCACGGTTTTCCGCGAGCAGCCGCGCGTTCTCCTCAACCAGCAGCTCAGCTTGGCTAGCCCCGGCTGTAACTTGAATCTCCGTCATTCTGGCCTCCGTGAAATAATGTGAAACGTACTGATCTCTCAGTGGGGCGGGCCGCCGTGCCCGCCATTCGTGGGGGCGAGGCCATGCCTCACCCGTGTCCGGTAGCCGGGCCTTCTGGCCCGGATTCCTTGGCACCTGGCCTGAAGGCCAGATCGTTAGTCCTTGCCCGGCGGCAGAGACGCCGCTGCGACCCTCGAACCTTGCGCCTCCTCCCGCGCGCCTGATCCCGCTTCCCGGCCATAGCGCGCGTACAGCGCCGCGCCCGCTTGGGGCAAGCCTTGCGCGGCGAAGAACGCATCGATGGCCAGTTCAAGCTGTAGGTCGCGCTGCCCGGGCTCAGCCAGCCGCCAGCGCGGATAGCGCCGCCGCCCCGCCGGGAAGTTCAAGTCGACGAGATAACGGATGAGCTGGCCGTTCACGACGGCCTCCAGCGCGCGCGCGTCGGCGCGGGTGAGATCAGCGCGCACGTCCTGGTGCACGCGGCCCAGCGCGTAGGCGCCGCGCTCGCCGGCCTCGGTGGTCAGCGTCTGGCCGAGCAGTGCCTTGCTCATCTCCCGGTTGCACAGCTCGATCAAGTCGCGGTAGGTTTGCACGCTGCCTTGCCGCTGCGCTTCGAGCAGCGACAGGCTCACCCCTTCGGGCACGACGAGGCCTGTCTCCTGCTGGATCGAGCCGATGATGCGCTTGAACGCGCGCCGCTCACGCTCGGTGGCGGACAGCGGGTGCGTCAGCACGGCGGTCGGCGTGCCGAACTTCTCGCCGTAGGCCACCCAGAACTTGAGCACCTGGCGCTTGAAGTACGCCAGCCACCACACCGTGCGCAGCGCGGGCAGGCCGTAGGGATCCTCGAAGCGCCCGCCATTGGCGAAGACGATGAATTTCAGCGGCGGCAGCGGCTCGCCGAGCAGAGGCTGCGCCGCGGTGAGCAGGCGCGGCGCGCCGGCCAGGTCGAACACAAAGCGCCGCGGATGGCGCGCGTGCAGGCGGCGAGGCATATACCAACCGTCTGGTGTATATTCCCACATGATTTCACTGACGGCCAGGCCATAAGGCACGGCGTCCAGCAATTCGGCGAGATCCTGCTCGAACATCTCGATGCCGGCGAGCGCTTGCTCCACGAACGCGCACACCTAGCGCGCCGGGGCCGAGCCATCCGCCGGGTCGAGCCGCCTGTCCCAGGCCAGCACCGCCGCCTTGCGCTGGCTGCAGATCGCCGACAAATGCGCGTCCTTGTCCAGCGCCTCCTCGAACAGGCCGTAGGGGTACGCGTAGGCACCGGACGGCTGCTGGCTCGCGAGCAGCGGGTCGCGGTTGGGGCGCACGCCGAGGAACGTCTCGAGCTGGGCGTGCAGGTCGGAGGCGACGCCCGCCACCTCGCGGGTGAGGGCCGCCTGGGTCGCGGCGGCCTGCGTGCCGCCGGATTCCGCCGGGGAAGTTGCCCCTGCTTGCGTCAGCGCGCGCTGCGTCTGCGTTGGCCGTGGCCAGAACCACATGGGTGCCTCCTAAAATTTGTGTCTGCGGTAGCCGCGCCTGCAGGCGCGGTGTGACTGCTCGATCCGCACCCGGACTGAAGTCCGGGCGGCCGGGATTGATTTGGTGGCCGTGGATTCCCGGCCCACGGTATCCGGCTGCGGATTGAGGACCCGCAGCTATCGTCTGTGAAAAAGGGCGACGCCAGCGCCGCCTTCACCTAGAACTGCTGATACTTCACCGCACCGTCGCGCTCCGTCATACTATCCAACCAATTGGTTCGCTGCATGGGCGCTGTGCTGATGCCGCCGCTGCCAAGCGCCAGCGGCAGCGCGAGTTCCACGGCGCGGGCGAAGGCGTCGAGCTGGTCGTCATGCCGCCCGCTGGGATAATCCGCCGCCTCGGCGCGGAAGGCCGCCGTCCACGGCGCGACGGCGGGCAGGTACACGCAGCCGCGCGCGGAGTGCACGCCCGCGGCCTCGATCCGCACGCGTTTGGCGCGCGTCTCGCTCAGGCCAATCACGGGCAGGCCGCGGTCGAGGGCGGCCTGGCTCAGCGCGGCTTGGTAGGCCACGCTCTCGATGCCGATGCGCGCGGGCTGATAGGCCAGGGCCAGGCGTTCCAGCGCAACTAGTTGCTCGGCGAAGCGCAGGCGCTCGCGCACGATTTCGAGCACGTACACGCGCGGCGACAGCGGCAAGACGCCTTCCGCTCCATTTTCATCTATTCTCACGCCCACCACGCAGGCGGCGAACCAGTCTGCCAGGCTGTCGAGGCCGATGGCCGGGTCCACGCCGATGCACACTGCGAGCGGCAGGCCGCCGCAGCGCCATTGCCCGTCGGCGCGGCTGAGCTGCGCCGGGTCGTAGTAGCGGAAGTCGCCGTCGCGGAAGATCTGCCCCGCGAGGCTCACGGGATCGTTTAAATATTCCTGGGCGAAGGCGCGGTCACCGATCTCAGCTTGGCGCCGGCGCAGGCGCTCCAAGGTCCAGCGCCCCGGCCACAGCGGCTGGCCCAACTCATCGATGGCGGCGTAGCGCAGCGTGCGCCAGCAGGAGGGTTCACCCTCCGGTAGCCGGGCCTTCAGGACCGGATCCAAGGCGGAGCAGGCCGCCGCGCTTGCCATCATATTGGTACTACGGCCCTCAGTGGCCGTAGACATTTCAAGGCCTACAGGCAGGGACGCCTGTAGTACCACCGGCGGCACGGTGTCCGCCGCTCCCGCTGCTTGCCCACGCTCCCGCAGCCACTGGCTGAGCACGCTGTCATGGTGCAGCAGCGTGCCGAGCCAGATCAGCGAACCGTCGTGCGCGTCGAGCGCGTTGAGCAGCGCGCAGTCGGCCCAGGCCCGGCCTGCCTCGCGCTGCACCCAGCTTGCCACGGAGCGATCGTCTTCCGGATCGTCGAGGATGATCAGATCGAGCCGCCTGCCCCCCGCCAGCTGGCCGCGCACCTTGCCGCGCCAGCCGATGGCGGCCAGGCGCGCCCCGCCCGCGAGGACTGCTTCGCTGTCAGAGTAGGCCACATACCGGCCGTAGCTGTCGCGGGCGGGGCGGAGGCCTGGGCCAAACGCCGAGGAGATGAGGTGGTTGGCTTCCAGTTCGGTGATGATCAGCCTGAGCTTGGCCTGCGCCTCCTGGCGGTTGGCGCTGACCAGCAGGATGTTTTGCTTGCGCCCGCAGCACACCGCGGAGAGCGCGGTGGCGACGGTGCCCAGGGTGGTCTTGCCGTGCTCGCGCGGCAAGGCGCCCACGAGCCGCCCGCCGGGCGCAAGCGCTAAGTCGAGGGCCGCGCCGAGTTCGCGGTGGTACGGCGCGAGCGCGTCGCCCAGGTGGTGGGCCAGGAACAGCGAGGCGAAGGTCAGCACCCCGCCGGCCAGCGCGCGCTTGAAACGAATGCGCGCCAGCACGCGCCGCAGGCGAGTGAGCAGTTGTCTAACCATGGGGCGCCTCCTCGAGCTGGTCGATCAAGCGCTTAGCCTCGGCCAGCGCTTCGGTGAGCTCCATCGCGTCCACGTCCGCGTCGGGGTCGGGAGCTCCGGTGGAAGATGTGGACGCTCCATGCTTGGTGGGGTAAGCTTCCAGCTTGCCATTCCGCTGGGGCGGGCCGCTGCGCCCGCCATCACTCTCATCCTCGGGCAAGCGCTCGATGATTTTCGCCAGCCGCTCCAGCTCCGCCGCGTTTTCGCTGGCCAGCAGGCGCTGGGCCAGGCGCGCCTTGAGCAAATCGGTCAACAGCGGCGCGGGCAGCGTGGAGCCCAGGGACGCCAGGGCGCGCAGCGCGCCGAGCCGCGCGGCCTGCTCCTTTTTGAGCTGGCCGAGCTGGCGCGAGGTCACCCCGGCTTCCAGCCAGCCTCCCGCGGGCTTGAGCCCCGCGGCCACGGCGAGCAGCACCAGTTCCGGTTCCGCCGCCGCGGCCCCGGCCGGTGGACCGGAACCGGCCGGCGGCGGTAAACTAGCGGTGGTTTCGCTTGAATGTATATTCAGCATGTGTTATATTCCAAATGTTGACAAGCTATTACAAACTTCAAGAGCTGGTTAGCGCCGGGCGAGCGCCGGTGGCTCAAAAGCGTCGGGAAAGACGTCCCAGTTATGCACGGGCTGTCCCAGCCGCGCCTGAAACACGTCGCACACCCGCCGGGCGAATGGACCGGAAGGCTGTATCCGCCCTGTCTCAACGTGCGAGACCAATGACCGTGAAACCTGAGCCTGCTGGGCTAGTTCCTCTTGCGTCAGGCCAAACGCGCGCCGATACTTCCGCAGTTCCATTGCTTTTCCTCCATACCCTTAGTGCTGGAACCGGATCTGGTAAGACACCCCAGCCGGTGAATATCGCTGAATATTTATTCAGCACAGCCTGATTGTACCCGAATGAAAGCAAAAGTCAAGTTGATAGCGTTAAAATAACATTCTTTCTCATGAGTTAACAGCGGCAAGCCATGGAAGACGCGAGACACATACCGGCGGAGGTGCTGCGGCAGGCAGGGATGCTGCTGCGCGTGCTGCGGCTCAAGGCGGGGATTGGCCAGAGCGAGCTGGCGGCGCAGCTGGCCGTGAGCCAGCCGACGGTGTCGCGCCTGGAACGGGGCGCCCGCCGCATCACGCCTGCGCAACTGGCTGTGTGGGCCGGGCTGTGCCAGGCCGCGTTGCCGGAAGCGCAGCGCGCGCTGGCCGCGGAAGCGCAGCTGGCGCTGGAACGGCTGCTGGCGGCCGCGCCGCCGCCGCGGGAGCAGGCCGTGGCGCTGGAGCGCGCGCTGGTGCTGGACTTGGCTCCGGCCCAGGCCGCGATTCCATACTTCGCCGACGTGGCCGCCGGGGCGGGCGAGGCCCAGGAACCGCGCTCAAGCCCGCGCGCCAGGCTGGAGGTGCCCGCGCACCTGCTGAGCCGCGATCCCGGCTGCTACGCCCTGCGCGTCAGCGGCGCGAGCATGGAGCCGCTGCTGTATGATGGCGACATCGTCGTGGTCAGCCCGGCGGCGGCGCTGGCCGAGGGCTGCCTCGTCGCGGCGTGGGTGGAGCCCGGCGGCGACGTGGTCAAGCTCTACCACCCGCTGCCCGGCGGGGGCGCGATCCTCAAGCCCGCCAACCCGGCGTTCCCGCCGCTGCTGCTCGGCCTGGAGCAAGGGCGCGGCGGGCGGATTTGGGGCCGCATCGTCTTTCAACAGCGGGAACTCTGATGACTGCCAGCGACGGGGGTATAATTGCTCGCTGGCTTGTGGGGCTTTCTCCATGAATCATTCCGGGTCAACCAACGGGCAGGAACGCCACCTGCAGTTCGTCGCCAAGCGATACCCCGCATGGTATGTGGAGCTGTGCGCGCCGGTCACCCTGGCGCTGGCGGCGTGCAGCTGGCCGCAGGCGGAGCACGGGATGGCCCGCGCCGAGGCCGCCAAGCCCGGCTTGGACGACAACGCCCAGGCAATGCTGGAGCTGGTCCTGGCCACCCAGCGCTTCTTCCTGGCGCTCTACCGGGACGGCGCGGACACGGCGCTTAAACTCTGGCCGGAGCTGCGCCGCCGGCTGTCCGCCAGCGGCGGGAGCCCCGCCCTGGCCACGATGCGCCAGCGCCAGTACATCATCCACCGCTGCATGGCGGACACCCTCGGCTGGGAAGCCTTGCCGCTGCCTGAGCTGCAAGGGTTGCTCCGCCAGCTGCCGCTGGCCGAATGCTCGCAGTACCTGTGGCACAAGGTGGCCAAGCTGGCTTACCTGCAAGGCTGGGAGGATGTGCTGCGCTTGGCCTACAGCGAACTGAGCCTGTGCAACGACGGATTGATGAGCGGCTGGTTTTTCAACCATACCCGGCTGATGCTGCTGCTGCGGACCGGTGAGGCGCGCCAGCAGGACGCCGGCGCGACGCTGGCCTGCGCCCAGTTCGCCACGCAGGTGCCGGATATCCGTGACACAGTCCTGCCGGCCTTGCAAGAGCGCGGCTGGCTGTCGCCGACCAAGCTGGATGCCCTGGAACGCAGGCTGACACTTAATCCACCAGTTATCAACGCTGGTTTGATAGAATAGACACGTGGCCCAGAACAAGGCGAGCTACAACCGCGTTAAAACATTCTTCCGCGACTGGTCCGGCCCGGTGATCCGCGCGCTGTACTTGCGGGACAGTGCGGCAGCCGAGGCCGCGCTGGCCCTGGCCCGCGAGCATGCGCTCCGCGAGCAAGCGGCGGAGGATCAGCTGTGCGCCTCGCAGATCCTGTTGGATTACCTTGAATACCTCGTCAAGCGCACGCTGGGCAAGGCCGGCGAACAAGGCGCGGCGTTCCAGGCGCAGCTGGACAAGCTGAGCCGGCTTGAACCTGCCGGGGAGGTCTCCCAGGCGGCGCGGCGCGTGGTGCTGTTGATCCATCGCATCCGCGGCGAGCGCGACGGCTGGGGCGAGCTGGATCCCGAATCGTTTTACTCGCTGTTCAACTTTATCCCGCCGGACGCGCGCGACGTGGAGCTGTGGCACCACGCGGCGAGCTGGGCCTTCGATCACTCCGACGGCGATCTGCTGGGCCGGGCCTATGAAGTCCTGGTGATCGAGCCCAGCGCCTTCCCCACGCAGTACCCGTTCTACCGCGCCAAGCTGATGCACGCGATCCTGGAAGGCACGGCGACGCGCGACGAGGTGGAGGGCTTTTGCCGGCGCCTGGACACCTCCGCCGAGCTGGCGGAGACCCGCGAGGTGCTCTGGCCGCGGCTGGCCGACCTAGGGCTGATTGACAGCGACTTGGAGCGCCTGCTCGCCGCGGCGGAACTGCGGGTGGCGGCGCGGGTGGTGCAGCGCTCGTTCAATTGCGGCTCCGGCCAATAGGCCGCGGCGCACCGGCAACCCGGCCCGCCGCTAGTCGACGATCAGCGCCAGCTTTTCCGCGAAGGTCGCCTCGTCCATCCCGCCGACGACGATCTCCACGATGCGCCCGGTCTCGCTGATGAACAGGGTGGTCGGGATGCCTTCCACTTTGTAAGTGTCGGCGCCGTTGATGTCTGTACCGCAGGGGAAGGTGTAGCCCTTGTCCTTGATGAAGCCCACCGGATCCTTGGCGCTCTTGACTGCGACAGCGTAGAGATCGAACTTGTCCCTGTGCTCCCTGTAGGCCGCGTCGAAGTGCGGCAGCTCAGCCACGCAGGGCGGGCACCAATCGGCCCAGAAGTTGATCACCAGCGGCTTGCCCCCCAGCAGGCTGGCCAGAGTGCGCTCCTGCCCGTCGAAGGTGACGAAGCTGAAGTCCTGAGGCTCCTGCCAGCCGGTGGGAATCTCGATGTAGCCGCCGTCGAGCAGCTGGTCCAGGCTGCCCGCCACCCACTCCGGCACCCATTCGCCGGTGGCATCCCACTTGACGCAGGTCAGCGGCTCGCCGATGTGGTTGAAGTAGACGCGCTTGCCGCCGTCGGGGATGTAGCCGATCCACCAGTACACATGGAGCGCGCCGGGATCGCCACTATTGGATGTGCAGCTCATGGACTGCGTGTCGGCGACGAAATCCGGGTGCGCGCGCACCTGCTCGACGCTCAGGCCGTCGTACACGCTGGCCTGGGCCGCGCACGTCAGCGCCAACGCCAGCAACAATGAGAGTCCGCCTAAACGAACGAACATTGCCTTCCTCCTACAAATCAGGCGGATTATAGCACCGCGCGGGCGGGAATGTGGGGGTTCTTGGGAGCGCTGCACTACTGCATGATCCGAGTTTCGAAAGCGCTGAGGCCAGTCCGGTGTGCGTTTAACTCGTCAAGCTGCCAATTTAATGGGTTGGTCTTGATGTACTCACGCACAGCAGCTAGTTCATCTTCGCTGCGGATGACATGCTCGTAGAAACCGCGCTGCCACAGAGGTAAGGAATGCCGGGCCTTCCAGCCGAGCTTCCGGCTAACTGCAGACTTGAATGAACCGATCACCGTACTGAGCGAGTGAGCATTTGATCCAGGCACTGCAACAGCGGGATGAATCTCTTGGCTGCGCAGTTTCGCAACGCTGCATTCTGTTGTAGGGGCGACGCCTGCGTCGCCCGCAGCCTGCCAGGCCAGCACGACAATCCCGTGAACATGGTTCGGCATAACGACAAACGCATCGAGCGCAGTCTGGGCGTGATGCACAGGAATGTCATTCCAGCACTGTTCCGCTTGGACTGCGGTTGGTGTTGAACACATTCCTTTTTCAGTTATCTCGCCAAAGACATGCCGCCGGTTGTGCGAGCAAACCGTCACAAAGTAGTAACCTGCCGCGGCGTAGTTATAGCCGGGCAGCCGCACGTGTTTTCGTGAAGGTCCGATCATACTTATCCCCGCGGGCGACGCAGGCGTCGCCCCTACAAATCTGAACTCCCATTATGGATCAGACCGCATTACTCCCGCACATGCACAGTCGTACCGATGTAACCGTTGTAGTCGAGCAATTCCTCAAGCGTTGGATAGTCCTCAGTCACGACATTCGGTTTATATTGGCGCGTACTGATGATCTCGCCCTCTGTCCACAGAATCTTGCTGCTAAGGGTGTCGAGTAATGAGTTGCCTAAACCGTAGTCGTAATCACCAATGTCTTGACCGGTACCGTCGTGATACTGGATGAGCAGGTACTCCACGGTCATCACGTCAGTACCGCTCACGGAATCCCGGCGGCGGAACGGATACGTCATATACGTGTAATTGCCCGCCAGGTAATCCGAGTACAGGGAGACGTTCACCTCTTGGTAGCCCGTCACGGGGTTGATGGGCAGGCGCGTGAGGATGCCCTCGTCTACAAGCAGCTGCAGATCGCGCGGCGCGTTGCCGTGATGTTGTTTCTTATACGCATTAATCCCTCTGCAGAACACCTCTACGTTGTGTTGCAGCATCTCGTTCGCGTTCTTGAACGCGAAGGGGTTGGTCTCAACGGCGATGGCCGCCGGGCACGCCTGGCACGCCACCGCGAGGAGCGCGATACACAATGCAAGCAATAACCTAGACATCCACTGCCTCCCGCGGGCGACACGGGCGTCGCCCCTACGAAAATTCCGGCAAGTTGCCAGTGTTCCCAGACTTCCCTCACCTTCTATACATCGCGCAGTTGCGCGCCGTCTCATACACGCGGCATTCCGTGATGCGCACGCGCTCATCGTCAAGCCTGGCCGCCGCCTGCTCCGCGATGTACTCCGCCAGGCGTTCGCTCGACGGCTCCAAGCTGTCAAACGGCGCGATCTCGTTGAGCAGCCGGTGGTCGAAGCGGTCGAGGATGTCCTTGAGCACCGCTTTGAGCCTGGCGAAATCGATGACCAGGCCTTCGCGGTCCAGCGCGTCCGCCGAGGCGTACAGCCGCACGACGTAATTATGCCCGTGCAACCGCTCGCACTGGCCATGGTAGGACGGCAGGAAATGCGCCGCGGCGAAGTCCTGCTCCTTGTACACCGTGAAGCGGTAGGCTTGCATGAGGTGATTCTACCGCGCTGTTAGTGGTGGCTGCGGCTCCTAAGCCGCGGCGTTAAATGCGGCAGCTTGGGAGCTGCCGCTACCACAGGCATTAAACGGCGGCGCTGACTCCGCGGCCGCGCTCACTCCGCCAGGCTGGTCAGCACCGCTAGGGCGCGGCCCACCGCGCGCTGCTGCACCTCGTGCCGCGAGCCGTCGAACTGGTGCTCCTCCACCTTGATCCCCCGCGGCCCGGCAAAGGCTACGTAGACCAGCCCGACCGGTTTGGCCGGCGAGCGCCCGCCCGGCCCAGCGATGCCCGTCACCGCGACGCACCAGTCGGTTAAAAACGTCTCCTGCCCGCGCTGGGCCAGCTCGCGCGCGCACTCGCGGCTGACGGCGCCGAATTCGTCGAGGGTCGCCCAGTCCACCCCAAGGATGGCGGCCTTGACCGCGTTGCTGTAGGCGATGAGCCCGCCGGCGTAGACCTTGCTCGCGCCGGGCACCGAAGTGATCGCCGCGGAGAGCTGCCCGCCGGTGCAGCTTTCCACCAAGCTCAAGCTCTCGCCTTTTTCAGCCAGCAGCTCGACAACGCGCCGCGCCAATTGATTCTCCATCGCTTCTCCCCAAGGTACATCTGAAACCGCGCCGGCCCGCGCCGGTCCTGCTATTTCTCTTGGCACCCGCCGGCATAGCGCGCCGCGCCGCGGGCCACCGAGTCCGCGCGCTCCGCCAGGAAGTGCAGCGCCGGGCGGGCGAACACCTGGAGCATGTGGCGG
>CAYXMN010000078.1:0-11997 GCA_964465955.1 uncultured Planctomycetales bacterium | reverse complement strand
GTGACGCGACCCCAGAGCACGAATAGGATTTCTAGCAGCGGATTCATTGCGTCTCGTTATTGTACCTTGCGCGACGCCGCGCAACACTAAAAAAAAAGCCGGAGCTGCGCGCCCCGGCTTGACAGTATCAAGTGTAGAGGCTTACAGCCAAGACTTCGGAATGAAGACCATCGATTTGCTAATTGAAGTATTGGTGCCATCGCCGTAAACAGTCACATTGATATGCACTTCGTTCTCACTGATCGAGGTGCAGGTTAGCGTTGCCATCAGCGGAACCCCGCTGGAAACCCCGACTTCAATCGGCCCGGCGGATTCGCCTTCACCCATGAGGAAGGTGTTGCCGAAAATGCTGATCGTAGCTTGCTTCTCAATACCGATTTGAATCACGTTATAGCATTCCAGGCCCATAGCAATGGAATATGCAACCATTGTGGCGTCACGGGCGACCGAGTAGGAGATGATGTCGTTTTCATCTGTCTCACCGGCCCGCGGCGGTTTAAGCTCTTCCGGCACCGCTTCGCGCACGCGGGTCAGCGGGTCAACTCGGCCCGTGTCCGGCGTGAAGCCTGGATCTTCTTCATTCCACGGCTCAGTGTGTTGTTCTTGTAGATCTTCATACTTGCGGTCGATGATTTCGCGCGGGTCCAGCGCTTTGAACTGGTCAATCGGGCTGGCGGGTGCTGCTTCTTCCTCGGCAGCCTCCGCTTCCGCGCCGGGTTCTTCAGCTACATCATCTTCAGCCGCTTCCGCGGCTGTCGCGTCACCCGCACCTTCTTTACTATCGTCAGCCGCCGCTTCATCGTCCGCCTGCGCAGCCTCTTCTTCGGCGGCAGGCGCTGTTTCATCACTGGTGCCGCCGGCTTCGGGTTCGCCCGCTTCGGCCGCCGACTGTTCATCATCTGCGCCGGGAGCAGCTTCTGCGCCGGGAGCAGGCTCTTCGCCGGTCGCGGGCGGCGCGGCGGTTTCACCGCCCGCTGCCTCGCCTTCAGCAGCCGGAGCCGCCTCAGGCGCGCTGCCCGATTCTTCTGTAGCTGCAGCAGTCGGCGGGGCCGCCAAGCCGTTAGCGCCAGCGCTAGGCGGCTGGGCCTCCTGCTTCACCGGCGGCGCGGCGGAAGCCGCAGGCGCAGTATCAGCATCTTGCTTGCCAGGGCATCCCGCAAGCAGCAATACCGCCGCTAATCCTAATAACATCAGGCTAACATGTTTCATCACATTGCCCCCGTGCGCTAGCACTTTTGCGATCCTGGCAAGCCAGGCGGATCATCGCCAGAAGCATTGACTTCCGGGTTCATGAAGTAAACCGTAATAACCAAATCCCACGTTGTCGAGATGCGGTAAAAACCTGCATTCTTGGAGTCATCGTTTTTTATGCAGTGCACCGTCATCAACTTAGCGTTCCGATCTGTCTGCAACTTCTCAACGAATTTCTTGCAGTCCTCGTAGGTCCCGGAAAACTCGGTGAGTTTGAACGAATAAGGCGTCAAGAACGCGGAGGGCTTGGTGGTAATTGGTTCTTCAACCGGTGTTCCGCCTTGCTCCGGCTCGTAGGAGATGGTGAACTGCGTATCTGGATCCTCGATCCCGCCAACTGACGGAATAGTGTTGAACGGCTCCATCGCCATGTTGATCTTGAAGCCATAGGGCTCAAGCGGCTCGATCTTTCCCATCCTAAGCGTGCTGCTGTCGATCAGCGGCAGCAATGTGTTTTCATAGAATGGCAGGATTGAGGACTGGTCTTGCAGGAATAAATAGTCCAGCAGGTTCAACTTTTCACGCAGCGCGTTGTTTAAGTCGATCGCTTCCTGCAGCTTATCGCCCTTTTTGCGATAGGTGGCAATTAAGCCTTCCTGTTGCGTGATCTTGCTTTGGACAGCAGCTTGCTCCTCGGTCAGCTTCTTCGCTTGCGAGAAGAACACCGCCACGCCAATGATGGCGAGGATCAGGAAGACAATCCCTAAAGCCTGCGGCGTTACAACGGGCCCAGCCACGGCCTTCTTCTCGGCCGGCTTCCTGCCCTTCGGCCCGCCTGGTCCTTTCTGGCCTTTGCCAGCTGGTGCGTTAGGTGCTGAGGACATCTTGGATTACCTCCTCGATCCCAATCACGTCTTTCACGACCCCGGACTGGTCGGTGATATTCGTCTGTAAATCCGTCGTGATGTCGAACTTCCAAGCGATATTCATTTCGTAGGAGTAATCGCGGCGGAAGAAATCTTCAATGGTCGCGCCGGGCTGCATCCCCCAGCGCGGCAGCTTGTAATCGCCCTGTAACGGCTCTGCGCGGGTTAAGCCGCTTGGCGCCTGCGCACTAGCGCCGGTGGAGGGCCCGCCGCCGCCAGTGACCGAGTTGGAACCGCCGCCGCCACCGGCGCCGCCGCCGGCGCCGTCATCCGTGCTCTCGGTCAGCACCGTATTGGTGAAATACGGAGACTTATCGAGATTGATGGCAAATTGCAGCATATCGGTACGGTCGACGGCAATCCCGGACATCGTGATCTTGTTGTCAGATGCTTCAAAGTCCACCGCATCCAGCCATACCTGGTCGTTAGTCCGGCGGCCCAGCTCGTCCATGATCTCAGGCCACACGCGCTGGCTCTTGAACAGGTTCATAATCTGGTTAAAGCGCGGTTGCTGGCTTTGAACTTCTCCCTTGTAACGGTCGAAATCATTCGCATCCGGAGCAAGCCGGTTGGCTTCCGCGGTGACTTCCGAGAGCTTCGTCTCCAGGTCCGCCAGCGCCTTCTTACGCTGATCCAGGTTATGCCAGCCGAAGGCGCCGACAGCCACCAGCAAGATCAAGCCGTAAATCAGAATGCTGCGATTGATTGCACGCGTATAGTACGCGGGCGGCATGAGGTTTAGCTCTTTGCTTTTATTAAAAGCTTCCAAAGCGAGACCGCCGGCAACCGGCAGCTTGCTCGCATGTAGATCCAGGAAATCAAGGCTATACACGCCTTGGCGGTACTGGAGCAGCGAGCTTAGGTTCACCATCGCCACTTCCAGCCCGGTCTGGTCTTCAAGGTATTTTGCGATGTTGGGGAAAAGGCCAACGGTGCCGAATAGTAGCAGCTTGCCGACCCGCTCATGGCGTTGCGCTTGGCTTTCGTAATACCGGATTGAGCGAATCAGCTCGGAGACAAAGTTGGAGAACACGCTCAGCATCGCTTCGCGCATCCGGTTGTCTTCCGTTGGGTCGATCTCATCCTCGGGGATAGTAAGATCGACGGGGTCGGCTTTGATGTATTCCTCTGCCTCGCCGGGGGTGACGCCGAGCAGTTGGGCCACCTTGCCGATGATGGAGTTGTAGCCAAGCTCCACCGGGCGGCTCAACCGGAATGATCCGTTGAGGAAGAATGACAGGTCCGTCACCGTATCGCGCAGGTCGATCAAGCCCACCGCTTGCGAGTAACCCTGCAGGCCGTGGGAGATCAAGTTCCAGGCAGCCAGTGCGGTAATCTTGATCCCATCACACTCGATGCCCGCGGCGCGCAGCGTCGCGATGAGGCTGTCCACCGCGGTGGCGCGGGTTGCCACCAGCAATACTTCCTGCATCGCAGGCTTGCCGCCTTCGCGCGGCGGCAAGATCTTATAGTCATAGACTGTATCGCCCGGCGGGAACGGGACGTATTGGTTAATCTGCAGGCTAATGGCTTGGCGGGTCTGCGCCTTGCCCATTTTCGGCAATTCGATGATGCGGGTGATTGCCGCCTTGCCGCTCAACGAGACAATGGCCCGTTTGGGAGCGATACCGTTCTCATGCAAGACTGCCTTGATTCGTGCGCCTAGTTCATGCGGTTCCGCCACCCTGCCGGCAGCAAAGACCGAGGTTGGGATCTCCCCGATCGCAAACCGCTCCAAGACAATTTCCTTACCCCTCTTCGACAGCGCGACGCACCGTAATTCGTTTGAGGTAAGGTCAAGGCCGATGTCCAGCTTTCTGGTCGGAGCATTCTTAGCCATTCATTCCTCCGTCAGCTAGATCTATCACCATAGACCCCGCTCCTGTTGATAGGTTCCAGCGGTGGCAAGCGGACACCTGCCGCCTGCCACCGCCGGGTCAGTGGCTACTTATCGTCGATGATGTTAGCCTGGATCGTGATAAAGATGTGGCTGCTATTGCGATACTTACGCGTGTGGCCCAAAAACTTGCCGATGATCGGCAGGTCGCTGAAGAAGGGGAACCCTTCGAATGATGTCGAATCCTCGCTGGTGGTCAAACCGCCAATCATCGCGGTCTGCCCGTCAACCATCCGCAAGGTGGTTGTCAGGTCGGTGGACACCGTCGGCTGGAAGGTCACTTCCTGGCCGTTGGCACTGGCACGCTGTTCGGCACCGTCGAAGTTCGACAGGCTCACATCAAGGTTCATCGTGATCCGGCCGCGGTCATCGACCTGCGGGGTAAAGTTAAGGTCCATACCCACGGTGATCGGGTTGAAGGCCGGCTGGTTAATCACCTGGCCATCCGCCGTGACCACCAAGGTGCCGCTCAACTGGCCGCGTGTACGGCTGTTGCTGATATCAGCCTGGAAGCCGTCAATCACGGCGACCTCGGTCTCGGTGATCAGCTCCGCTTCACGGTTCGTCTGCAGGAAGTCAAAGGCTGCCGAGTAGTTTTCGTCCAGTAACACGCCGCCCTTGGGCAGGATGTTCACAGCGAGGCTGCCGAGTTCGTAGTCCGCGGTGATGCGATCTTTCTGGGCGGTCGCGCTCAATAGGCCGTAGACCATTTCCGGATCGGAGCTGACCTGGTACACCTTTACTTTTAAAGCGACCTGTTTCGGCGGTTTGTCGATCTTGGCGATCAACGACTGCACCGTATCCAAGGTCTGGCGGGTGCCGCGCATCACGACGAGGCCGGACTTCGCGGTATACAGCTGGTTGCCGTTGCCGCCGTTGCCGCCGTTGCCGCCGCCGTTATTACCGCCGCCGCCGCCGCCGTTGTTACCGCCGCCGCCGCCGCCGCCGGTGCCGCCGCCGCCAGAGCCTGGGCCGGCCTGCAGCGGCGTTTCCGTGGACAACGGGGAGAAGATGCTGTCGCGCACCGTGGAAGCGAGCGCTACATCACTGCTGACGTTGGCGGAGTTGCGGTTGCCGCCACGGTTGCCGCCGCCGTTATTACCGCCGCCGCCGCCGCCGTTGTTGCCGCCGCCATTGTTGCCGTTACCGCCTTCATAGACATACCAACCGACGGTAACCGAAGGCAGCAGGTTTAACTGGTACAGGATATCCCAAATTTGATCGGGGTCGGCATAGTGGAGCTGGTACAGGTCGATTTCATTCTGGCCGGCCAGTTCCTGTTCTAAACGCTCCTTGCTGGTGATCAAGATGATCGGCTTGCCGTAAGGATCGTTCTCATTCCGCCGCACTACCTTGTATAGCTGGTGGGTGGAGAGCACGATGTCCAGCGCTTCATCAAACGGAACGTTATCGAAGTTGCCGCGGACGGAGCCGGTTGCGCCAAGCTGCGGATCGAACACGTTGCCTGGACGGAACCCCGCCCCGCCCTGGTCGCCAGGCAGGAAGCCCGGATCCTGCGGGGGACGGCCGTTGCCGCCGAACGGCTCCGACAGCCAGTACGGGTCGATGATGATCGAGATGCCGCTGATCGAGGAGAGGAACATCAGGAACTGGTATAGGCTAAACCCACCCGCCGCGTTCAGGTTGACGCGGACGTCGCTGAGCATCTCATCCTCGCCTTCGAAGCCCGGCAGCTCATAGGTGCCGTATTGGTCGTTCTTGGCAGCCGCGTCTTTGCCGTAACGCATCGCATCAGCGCGGGCCATGGTCAGGATTTGCTCCACCGAAGGAACATCCTGGGCCACGCCGCCCAGCCCGGTCGGGCCGGCCAGCTGGGCCGGAGCAAATCCTCCGGCAGCTGAGCTCAGCGCGCTATCCAGCGGAGTGCTGGACAACGGCTGGGGCTGCTGCTGTTGGACAGGGGCGAAGGTCTGCGGCTTGGACTGGGTCGCGGGCAGCGCTTGCGGCTTGGGCGATTCTAGCAGCGGCGCGGCCTGCTTGCCGAAGGACAGCACCAGACTGTCGCCCTGCAGGGACTGGTTCACCAGGCCCATGTCAGAGGCCAGCGTCGTGCGGACTACCTGGCCGGTGGCCGTCTTGGCGTCAATCACCTCGACAAAGGTCACCGGGCCGTTGAGGTCCTTATGCACCAGGCCCAGCAGCTGCGGTTCCGCCGTGCCGCGCAGGACTACGTCAACACGCGGCGGGAACTGCTGCTTGATGATTTCATAGCTGCCTTCGCTGACGCCGTTAATGGTCAGCGTGGAAGCCGCTTCATCAAAGTCGATGCTAGCAGGCTTCGCGGGAGCAGCCGCGGGCAGGCTCGCCGCCACCGTTGTCGCCGCCGGCTGAACCGGCTGGGCCGGATCGAGCCAGGCCAGCGCGAACGGTGCGCGCGAACTCTGGGCCGCGAACACTTCCAAGGCAGTCACCCCGTCCTTCACCACAGCCTCACGGTAGATGCTGTCGCTATCTACGGTGACACTGTCGGCCAGGGCCAGGGTCAGCATAAACCCTTCGTCACGCGGCTCAATGCTGACCTGGGTCACCAGGTCGCCAGCGGATTGGATAACCGCCGGCAGCGGGCCGTCGTACTTGTAGAGCGCTTCGAGCCGTTTCGGGTGCGCTTTGCACACCACGAGATCGGACGTGAGCGCCTGGCCATCTACGCTGAGTACAACCACATCTCGATCATTAAGATCGAGCAGTTTGACTTCCGCCATCCCAGTTCCCCAACTAGGAACGGCGAACAGCAGCGCGCAGAGTACGGCTAGTAACCCAACCTCTCCCCTAATCATCGCAATGCTCCTCACAGGAGGGATCCTCCCTGCTTAGATTTAATTGGCCACTCGCAGCGGCGAACGGCCAGCAGACTGTGCGGCGCAAACAATAGCCCATGGCTACCATTTGTAATTAGCGTATTCTAGGTTATCAACACCTAATATGTCAATTGAAAGGCCCCCAAAGGGGGCCTTTCTTTAAATTCTCCTAATAAATCCCCAGCCGGCTATTGGGCATTATCCCGATACCACATGATGTGGTAGGCGTTTTGCCGCCCGCGGGTATGCAGTCCGCTGGACGCATCCGTGGAACTCAACTCGCTCGCACCGGTTTTCGTCCAGAGCGGGCCGACATCGACAATCGCTTCCTTGGCCCGGTCGCGGCTAATCCGCGCCGTATCAAGCACGGCGCCCGCCGTACCGCCGCTGGCGGTGACCGCACCGGCCGCTTCCACCCGGAAGACATAGCTGCGGCAGGTCACGTACGGCGCAATGTCGTCGAGGAAGTTGGCGATCGGGATGAACTCCCCGGCATCCTCATACCACTGGCAGGCGTAGCGGAACATTGACGGGCCACTGAAAATCTGCGCGTTGGTCAGCGGCGTGTCGATATCGGAGATCGTCGTCCCGTCCACCGAGTCGCCGGTGCCCGTGTAAATCGTGAGGTAACTATCCGAACCTGTGCCGTCGAGGCCGAACGTGTTTGGCGCTTGCACGGCGTTAATCACTTTGTACAGGTCGAACAGAGAGCGGAACGGCGGGTTGTCAAGATAGGCGTAGGCCGTTTCGTCGTTGGACTGGATCATCGCCAGCCGGTTGCGGCCTTCAGCCACTTCCGGCACCGAGCTAGCCCCGGCATTCACCGACAGGGACAGCGAAGTGGTATCCAGCGACAGCACCACCGTCGGCGTCACGCCATGGTACAGGTAGTTCCGGGAATCGAAGCCCCAGCGCGAGTAGTAATCCGCGCCGGGCATCAAGCCCGTATCCTGCCAGACCTCGAAGCCCGTGCCGTCATAGCGGTTGTCTTCCCAATACTGGTTGCTGACGACGTCGTTGAGATACTTGGCATAGTTGCTCGGCGGTTCGGCGAAGTACAACGTATCGGGAATCATGTCGCCGTTGGTGTCGATTGGATCAGGCGTGCCGTCGTTGTCCAGGTCGAAGGCAAACTGGGCTTTGGGGCGGACAAAAGCGAGGTCTGTCGGCGAGTAGAACATGTACTGGTTATTGGCGAAGTTGTAGTAGCTCGCCGCCAGGTGGTCGTAGGCGTTATTCATATCGGTGTCGTCGGCATCCGCCAAGCCCCGGCTGCGATCGGTCAACCGGTCGGTACCCAGGTTCTTGTCATACGGGTTCACGCCGTCGTAGGGGCCGATGACCGGCAGGTGATCAACCCGGAAATCGTTCAAGCCATAACCTGCGTTGCCGGCGGCTTTCAGGTAGCCGAACTCGGTCGTGCTCGCGGCAGTGTCAGGCTTGTACAAGTCGTAATACGCGTTGCGGTAATCCACCACGGCCTGCGCCAGCCTCCGCGCCTCGGCCTGGGTCAGGTAGACGTCCTCCGTTGGATCGGCCATGTAGAGGATGTCGTTGATCCCGTCGCCGTCGTCATCCCGCGTCGGCACGTTGGCATCCTTGCCGTAGAAGTCATAGCCGCGGATGCGGCGGATGTTGCGGAATAACGCCGTCAACGTCTCCACCGAAGCGGTGTTGATGTTGATCCGGCCCTCGGTGAATGTGTCGTAGTAATCCTGGACATCTTCCGCGGATTGCGCCGACAGCGAGTAGTCCGCGTAATAGCGCGGCTGGTTGTACGGATCCGCCGAGCCGTAGTTGCCGAAGCTGCGCCAGTTCGGGTTCACGTCGGTCTGGAACACGTCGCCCAGCACTTGCAGGTCAGCTTCGAGCAGGCGTCCGCCCCGCAGGTCGTCCGGGGTGTTGCCGTAGTATTCAGCAGTGGAAGTCCCGCCGCGGCTCAGGAACGGATCGGCCCAGATGCGCATGGCGTGCATCGGGCGGCCTTCCTTATCGGTGACCACGATGGGGCCGTTGGCGCCGTATTCCACCGGCGCGGTGTAACCGCTGGCGAAGATCGAGGTGTACGTCATCGCCATATTGCCCGAGTTATCGAGCACGAAGATGAACAGCGCGTAGGTACCGGCCTCCGGAATCACCAAGTACACCGGTTCATCGTCGTATGCCGCGGAATCCAGGCTGTCTTTCACGCCGTTGTCGCCAAAGGTGTTCGCCGCCTCGGCAGTGACCTGCTCCGTGTCTCCGGTGGATGTATTCACCAGTTGCAGCGAGATTTGGTAGGTGCCGTCGCTGAAGGGTTCGCCGCCGGCCACGCTGTAGTCAATCCAGGTGGCAAACGGCGCGACACCGCTCGGCGGGCTGGCCAGCAGCGACGCCTTGAGCGGGATGCGATCAGCAACAGCAACTTCGGTCGTGGCGTCCACCGCCGCGCCGCCGGGCAGATCCACCGAAATAATGTAGTCACCGGCTTCGGTGAAGGCGGTGTCGAAGGTGACCAAACCGCTGTCGCCGACTGAGATTGATTCCCAGTCGACGCCGGCCATACCGCTGAACGGCGGGGCGCTTGTGCCGTAATCAATCCGCACCAGCACTCCGCCCACGGCGTCATAGTCATAGCCTTCCTGGAACACCTGGAGTTCCACGTCCGCACCAACGGTGGTGCTTGGCGGGTTGGCCATCACATTCACTAGCGGCGACGGCGTCACTACCTCGAACTCATAGAAGGCGGTGCGGGTCGAGCCGCCCGGCGCGGTGACGGTTAGGTACACCAGGTAGCTGCCCGAGCCGTCGCCGGTGGTGTCAGCCTCCACCGGATAGAACAGCGGATTGCGCCGGTTGGAGTTCCAGGTGTACGCGCTGCCGCCAGCATAGCGGGTCACGGTCCACTGGTAGTTGTAGTTGAAGGGGTTGCCGTCGCCGCCAGTCACATAGCTGTTTAGCGCAACCTGCTGGCTGTTGGTGATGGCGAGCGAGCTGATGTTGATGTCCGCCGCGAGATCAATCCGGCTGATGGTGTCACTCGATCCGGACAAGCGTTCGCCGACGAAGATCGGCTGGCTGTCGAAGCTGAAGCTCCGGCTTTCCAAGGAATCCAGCGCTTCGGTATTGAAGACGGTGCCGGTGTACACGCCACGCTCGGCGATGTAGTAGCTGAATCCGCCCAGCGTGCCTTCCTGGCCGACGCCCGGCACTGCCCGCGGGAAGCAGTACCCGTTGCCCGGATACGGCAGGCTGGCGATCACCAGGCTGTTGGCGGGCGTGCCGAAGACAAACTCGAAGTAATTCACCGGGTTGGCTTCCTGTGGCGACTCGGTCAGGTAAGTCCAGCGCGAGTCGGCGTTGGCGTCCGAGAGCCAGTTCAGGCTGGCGCCGCCGCTGCCATGCACCGCCTGGTGCCGCATCCGCGACACGGCCAGCGCGTTGCTGGTGACAAACGGGTTGGAGTAGCTGGCGAAGCTGGTCAGCGACTCCGCACTATTGTCCATCCCGGCCGGAAGGTACATCTGATCGCTGGCCGCGAACCGGCGGTCCGCGCCGAAGGGCGAACCCGCGGAGCCCACGTCGTAGCTGACTTCGCAGGAGACCCGATGGCCCATGCTGTTGTCCCAGCTGTTGACGCGCAAGGTGGCGCCGGTCCAGTCCGGCCAGACGTCGAAGTCGTCTCCGCCAATCATCACCTGCGGTAACTGGTACGGGCCCAGCTGGTGCGCCCCGGAGCTATCGGTGTAATTCAGCCAGAACCAGGCGTTTGTCAGGCCCGCCGCGCCAAAGACGTGGCTGATATGCAAGGTTTCCTCTTCAAAACCGGTCGTGCCGCCGTCGCCCACCGTGCTGTCGTCCACCGGGATGGCCGGTTCGACGCCGGCGTAGTCTGAGCCGGTCCAGTTGAGCTCGATGGTGCTTAAGGTGCCAGCGACGAGATCAAACGGGTAGGTCATGTTGAGGTCGAAGTCAATCTCCGCGTTCAGCGTGGCGTAATCGGCATCCGCGCGGGCATTCACGCTCACGCTGCCCTCACCCATGCTCTCGCGATCGCGGAGAATGCGGTACTGGTCGCCGGTGCGCAATTGCCGTTTGGCGATGATGCTGTGCCAGTCGTCGCCGGGGATCCACTGGCTCGGCAGCACGATGTAGTTCTGCCGGTCGGCGAACGAGCCGGTGTTGTTCCAATCGTCCGTGGTGCCGGAGATGAACTCCACCTCGATCCAGTTCGTGGGATTCGGCGCCAGGGACAAGGTGCCGCCCAGCGAGGTGTCGGCGTCCACGATGCGCCAGAGCGAATCGTAATAGACGCTGTAGACATAAGCGCCAATCCCGGAGCCGCCGTCGAACACGCCGGCATAGGTGTTCCAGTTCACATTCGCGCGGATGCGCATCCGGCGCGGGCTGCCGCCCAGGTCGATCTTGTTGTTGGTTGTGCCTTGGATGGCGAATTGACGTACGCCGTCCTGCGGCCCGCGCACGCCGGCGGTGGTGATCGCCGCGGGCAAGCCCGCGTCGTCCGCGTGATCTGGGCTCGGCAAGCGGCTAACGGTCAGTTGGTTGGTCGCGCCGGTTTGCGGCGTTGAGACAATCTCCCAGCGCGTATGCTCGGTTGTATTACGCCACTGCTTGAGCAGCGGGCTGTTCCCCGCGGTCGCCGGGAGGAAGTAATCCGAACCGTCGCCAGCGCCTGTGCCGGCGCCGGCGCCCGCCGGGTCGCCGACGAAGCCGCCCTGGCTGCCGCCGGTGTTATAACCGTTGAAGTTGTATCCCGTGGATTGGATTGTCCAGTCCCAATCGCTGTTCCAGACGCCGCCGCCGCCAGTGACCGCGCCGTTGAGCACGTTGTCAATCGAGCCGGACAGGACCCGCCGGGTGAAAGCGCCGCCGCCGAGGCCTGGCGCCGCCAGAATCAACTCGGTCTGGCTGACGACCGTGGCAATCACGGCGTAGGAATCGTCATCGGTGTAGTCGAAGAAGACATCGCCAGGCTGGACGCCATCCGAGATGAATGAGGCGTCGGAGTCGACGACATAGCGGTGCTGGCCGCTGTAGCCCGTGTAGCTGCCACTCAGCGGATTCAGTTCCACCGGATCTGGCTCGGTGATCTGGCCCGTGGTCAGCACGCTGGTGCTGCTCGTCGCGTTGTGCAGTGTCACCCACGAGCGCCACACGGCCTTGT
>CAYXMN010000077.1:0-12033 GCA_964465955.1 uncultured Planctomycetales bacterium | reverse complement strand
GGAAAGAGCTCATTGGGACGATTGGGATTGGTAATTCATGCCACCGCTGGTTTTAAAGTAGCGTTGGTTTGCCGGCTGGATGAAGCACAGCCGCACTCCGCGATCTTCGGCCCACTGGAACATCACCTGGCTGGCGAACTCCGGGCCGTTGTCACAGACCAGTTCCCGCGGCAGCGCCTGCCTGCAGGCGCTTGAGCTTGGCGTTCTCCAGCTCAAGTTCCTTGAGCCGCTTGGCCTCGGACAGCTCCATGCCGCCATACCTCGCCTTCCAGCGCTGGAACGTGTTCTCGACGATGCCGAGCTTGCGGCAGACATTTGCGGCCTTTGCCCCGGCTTCAGGTTCCTTGAGCGCAACAATGAACTACGTCTCGCTGAGTCTCTGACCCTTCATGCGCTTCGCTCCTTCCACCCATCATACGGGTTTCCCCACACCCGTTTTTCCCTGTTTTCGGTGGGAAGGTCAGTGAATGAGGCCGCAATACGCTCCAGTTCCCATTAGCTCGAATCAGGAATACAGACTAAAGCACTTGATATGAACGCAGCATTTCAGCTACCTTGCCAAGATCGCTCGCTCGCAGTTCGAGGACAGCCCATGGGTTTGTGCATCCACGAAGCTTTGCTCGAATGTACTGATCACGGCGCAGATTTGCACCCACATGGATAGAGGCACCGTCGATGTAGATTGCGATCCGTTTATCTGGTACGGCGAAGTCGGCAATTGAAATAGGCTGACTCAGGGGATCAGCGCTGATGGGTACTTGCTTCTCCGGGTGGAAGCCAAGTCCTTCAAATACCCGCAGGAACTTCAGCTCGAGAGGTGATCCCACACCTGCCGCGTACGCTTCCAGCCAAGCGGCGCTGTCATCCAGATCTCCTGCCTCAAGCGGCTGCTTCGCAGCTTTTTCAAGCACGAGGGCTTCCAGTCCTGGTACAGCCAGAGGCCAGCATAAGTACTCATGGTGGCGCTGGTTATAGTAGGTCTTCAAGCAGCGATAGCAGGCAGTTTCACAACGCTGGGCTAAGGAGTTTGCATCCTCAACATGATCGAGGAGCTGTGAGAGAGCTGCGGCTGCAACCTGGTCGATTTGTTCAGCCACACGTACTAGATAGCCACTGCCTCCAAGGCTGGGATCGATGAAGGCTAATGAAACCCGGTTGATCCTGTTTCCGTTGATATCCACATTCCATGGGCCATCTAAGTGAAAGTCGAGCTCGCCTGAATCCAGCATGAAGTGTCGGGTGATTCCATTTAAAAGTGCGTATCCAAGTGAGTAACCCCACTTGTTAATGGCATCCTTTGAGGCAAGATCTGGCGCGATAAGCGACAATCGCAGGACTTCGTATTTACCTATTGCAGTTATGGCGACTGGTAGCGGTTCGGCAGCTGCGTACGTGCAACCCTCACGATGTCCATAAAGAGCTCCTGCCGACTTCTTCTTTGGCGCTTTGCGAGTTGCTACCGCTGCGTCTTCTTCTTGAGGTTTCAACTGGTGCCCACATTCGGAACAGACAAGAAAGCCTTTTGCTTTCGGATGCAAGGGTGGAGTCAGCGCTTGATCGGAAGGTGCCGGGCCTTCATTCAGCCAACACACTCGTTCTTCTTTGCTCAGGCTAAGCTGCCATCCGCATGCTGCGGACCACCGGTGAATGATTTCACCATCACGCTGAGGCCATGCTTGGACGGAAACTGCTGCTGCCTGGCGTTCCTCCTCATCGAGTACTGGGCTTTCATCTCGCCGCGCTAAGAAACCACCATACTCAAACGCTCTAATCGGTTGGGCAACTTCGGCTGGTCGTTTACAGCGAGGACAGCTTGGCTCATCGTAACTGAATCGCTGCTCGCAGCCAGGGCAGATCCGGTACTCCCAGCTAGCATGATGCTCTTGAGGATTCCATGGCGAAGAAGTATCAAGCCCAGTCACCTTCCACCGCTTTGCTCGAGCATACACTGGTGCATTCAACTGGAATTGGCCAATTCCAAAGCGTCTTGTAGTACTAATCGGGCTTTCTTCGTGGTCATCCGCCAGTAAACGTAGAGTCGCTGGTTCCGACGGAAACTCATATCCAGGCAGAACGCCAAACTCCGCGAAGCGCCTCAGGGGATACCCAGCAGAACGGTCGTCCGTTTGCCCACCTTGCCTTTCATGCTCGTCCACAATACCCAGTAAACGCCTTACAAGGCTTGCCGCCCGGGCAGCGGGCTTCTCTCCGATTACCTTAGCGTTCAGAGCTTCTAGAGCCTGCCGTAAATCCTTCACCTGCTTGGAGGTTCTAACGAATATCGAACGTATTTCCTGCTCTAGCTCACCAAGCCTGCTCTGTAACTGATGTGGATCAAGTTTCGCTTCGGATAACACATCTGCCTCAAACGACTGGCCGACCAACTCGACAGCCAGATCGATCCGGGACTTCAATGCATCAATCAGCTCCTGAACAGCCTCCTCGGCGATTTCCCCTTGAGGATCGACATATTCGACCATCCTGCCCTTTAATCCAGGCTCAGTCGCTCCAAACAGGATGGCATTAACATGGCGGTGAATGATGTCGCGATTGCCGAGTGCTAAAGCCGGCGCTGCCACTTCGCCCGCAATCATCTCTTCGGGATGATCATAGAAGTATTGGTCATGCGGAGTGCTTCTGGCATAGCCGACCACTAGCCCTACGCGCTTCTGCCTGCCGGCACGTCCGCCACGCTGGGCGTAGTTATTGGGCCGCGGCGGGATGTTGCGCATTGCTACTGCGTCCAGGCCACCGACA
The DNA here is from genome assembly GCA_964465955.1 of uncultured Planctomycetales bacterium. Lineage (GTDB taxonomy): Bacteria > 4484-113 > 4484-113 > 4484-113 > JAFGCY01 > CAYXMN01. Next base: position 9,276 of record CAYXMN010000077.1, on the reverse strand, counting down.
TCGATACCCATTTCTAGCGTGGGAGAACAGGCCAGCACATTCAGTGTCGAGCCGTCCGGTCCTGCTTTGAAGTCTTCTTCGATCTCAGCTCGCACATCGTGTGTAACCTGTGCTGTGTGTTCGCGGGCGGTAAGCGGTGTGCTGGACGGTTCTAGAATCCTCCTGACGTATCTGTTTTGACCAACCTCGTCGTCAGCCCATGTTGTCAGCTTTCCATTACCACAAACTGGGCAAGGCAGTCCCGTCTGAGCCAGGTGCCGCGGGGCATTGCAGATGCTGCAGCGAAGGCGCTCATCCTGAGTTAGCAAGCGTAGGTATACCCGTTCATGGTTAACTTGCAGCAACTTTCTCTTATCGTGTAGTCCAAACAAGTCAGGTGCGACGAGAAACTGCCAGTCTTGGAGGCAATGCAAAATGCTTAGCATGTGCTCAGGCTGTGGTCCGACGGCACCGAAGTGCAAAACCAGGTTCTCTAAAATGCGTTGTGTGCTGGGTCCGCGACCTCCGGTCTTCGGTGCGCGCCACGCGTTGTGACGTGTTAAGCCATACGGAATCTCGGTGCGATCTATGTACAGCAGTGGATTGCCTGCCAGATCGCAGGCGTAGCCTTGGGCGACCGGCCTGCTGCGCTCCCACTCCGCAGCCCACATTGTCTCTGGGCAAGTTTTGCTGCGCGGGTGGTACCTAAGTAATTCCCGGTTCAGCGCGCCTCTGGCCCTGATCTCATCTAGCAGGCAGCGCATCGTATACGCCAGCTGGTCCGGAGTGAGCCCGAGCTCGTCTGCCAGTTTCATGCCTTCAACAGCGGTAATTTCGAATAGCTGATCGTAATGCACGCCGACAAGCCCGAGATTAGGTAGCGCGGTACGGAAGCCGGCATTGACTGCCAAGTCATCTAGCAGTGGCGCTTCCTCCCAGTAGCGCATGCGCGCGAGATCGTCCTTGGACGGGTACTTACCGGGCTTGGCGTACGGATTATCCGGCGCACTTCCAAGCTCCTCAATGACTTTCTGTAGCGATAGCTCGCCCTGGTTCTTAAGTAGATCAACTACATGCTGGCGCATGCGGTCATAGCGGCTGGCGAAAGTGATAAAGCGCGCCTGGTGCGCCGCGTCCTGACGGCTGTCACTGAATATCAGCAGCCGGTCTTTGCCATCGTAGCCGGGCTGTCCCTGGTTGGCATCGTGCAGAGCTTCAATCATGCCTTCGGCAATGACTTTCAATGCTGCAGACGTTCCCAACGACACAGCCGTGAGCAAGTTCCGCCTGCCCCGGCTACCGCAGCATAAACAAGCGCTACGGCCATGGATCAACTTGGCATGCAGCTCGTAATCATCAGGATTGGTGCTGAACTGCAGGCCCTCTGGGTCGAAAGAGCCCATTAGCACCGGCCTGCCCTTGGCTTGCTGTAGCCCGGGTTGAGCGGCCTTACCTTTCTTCGGCTTTGAGTCTTCGTCAATGAGATCCTCGCTCTCGAGGTCCTCTTCATCCTCAGCCGTCAAAGCCTGATCGAATAACCCGTATTCAAAGAGCATCCATTCGTTACCACTGTCTGGTTCACTGCTGGGCTGAAGCGTGCCGCCGTCAGGATCTCCTGTGAGGCGCAAGTAATGCGCACCGCAGCTACGGCAGAGGTATAACGGCGCAGTACGGCAGCCGCATTCACTACAGTGCTCTTCCCCCATCGGGTACAGCTTGCCGCACTTGGGATTGATGCAGCGGTGGAAACGCCAGCCGCCGCGGATGAAGCGGTGTGCGCGCAGGCGCAGCTTGGCTGGCACGTCATCCGGAAGAGCACAGGCCGCGACCAGTGCTGCTTCGACTTCCCGCCGGACGGCCTGCAAGTCCGCAGCGTGCCGTTCCGGCACGTTGGCGGCAATGTGCTGCACAATCTGGCTGACCGACATCGGACGGCGGGAAAGCAGGTCGCTTAAATCCCATAGCAGTCGGCAGCGCTCAGCCGCGGTAGCGATAGGCGTACTGCCGGGCAGGCCAGCCAGTTCGCAGATCACCTGTCGCACACGTTCCGGATCCTTGATCTGCACGTCGTCCAGTGCAATGACATCCGTTGGCGCTGGCGGATAAGCTGCAGCGGCAGGAGTCTCGACTGGCACGATGGACTCGCTGAATACCTGGATAACCTGGCGTGGCGATCCGGTCAGCTTGCTGAAGAACTCCTGGATCGCCTCTGTCCGTTGCAACTGAGCTTCGGCTTCATCCAGGCCAGGATCGGTGCTTTTGATTGTGGCTGATGTGCCAGCGGTGATCAGCTCTGGAAACCGCTTACGCTGGTCCACCTCACCTACGTTAGGCATCCAGTCATGTACAGCGCGCTTTAAGTGCGTACGGGTACGACGGATGAGCAGGGCGACATTGGCGCCCAGTGCACCGCGGTAGGTATGCACCTCGTCTAACACCAGGAACCGGCAGCGGTGGTTCTTAAAGATCGCCTCGCGGTCGTTGGGCCGCACCAGCAGGTACTCCAGCATCATGTAGTTGGTCAGCAAGATGTGCGGCGGGTTGTTGCGCATCTTCTCGCGCTCTGACTCCGGCGTGCCGCGGTCGTACTGCTCGACCTTGATCAGCCCGTCAAAGCCGGCGTCTGCCAGGTAGCGGTCGATACGCAGGTGCTGGTCGTTGGACAGCGCGTTCATGGGATAAACGATGATCGCCGTCAGTCCGGACTTCTTGAACTTCACGGCGTCTTCGTAGGCATTCTGGATCACCGGCAGCAGGAAAGCCTCAGTCTTACCCGAGCCGGTGCCGGTGGAAACGACAACCGGGCGGGCGCCGGGGGATAGCAGCTCGGTGATGGCCTCGCTCTGATGCGAGTACGAGTACTCGCCGGCGCGCTTGAGCATTACCGCAGCCAGTTTGGGATCGAGCGGTAGGTCTTTCCAGCGTGCGCCGGGCTTGAAAGAGCGGTGTGCCTGGTAAAACGGCTCCTGCGCCAGGAACTTAGGGGTGTCCAGCGCCTCCTCGAGCGATTGGCGCAGCTGCGGATCCCGCGCGCGGAACTCGGTGCGCAGGTGGTCGCGGTATTCGTCGATCACATGATCGAGAACCTTAATCGGGTGGAGGGTCATTGGGCAACCTCAACTTGCTCTAGTTCCTGAGCTACCTTACCAGTCACCTTTGCATAAGTGGCGGGATCTGCCAGTTCTGTGGCCAGCTTGTCGATCCAGGCTTTCGTGTATGAGTAGTCTCCGTGCAGTTTGTCGTAGACGCAGTACTGGGTCTTTGTGCTTGCGGGATTGGCGGCGTGTGAAGCCGGCCTGATCTTGAAATGCCGCCATGCTTGAGTGTGAGTGTGCGAGTTGATTTTATAAGGCAGCCGCGCCTGTACGCTCTGGATGACCTGCGACGGCTTAAAGCGATCCAGATTCGCTACCGGGACTTGCCTGTCCTTTAGCAGTGAAGTCAGCTTCTCAAGCTCAGCCATTTCCTCAGGCTTTGTCTCATCGTAGGGGACGAATTCGACGCACACACTTGCAGCGCTCTCACGGTTGGCGATCTTGGGCACGAGATACACACTGAAGCTGTAGGCCTGGCATTGAAGCACCTCTGCTGGAAGCGAAGCTCGGAATGATTCAATGTAATGCCTGACATCGCTTGCAGCCGTGGCCAGCATCGACTGGATAGCTTTCTTTTGCGCATCAGGGCTGACGTGAGAGAACTGGAGTGCTAATGCCAAGCTGCCGACAAGTGAGTACTTTTCGCCGAATGTACTTGCAAGCAGCTTTTCGAAATTCAGAAGCGAAGCCTGGCATTCGCCATATATGGTTGCGTCGAGAAGGGGCAGCTCACGGTGTTCTACCTTATTGCGCAGGCCGAGGAGGAAGCGCAGGTTCGCCCGTTCTGGCGGATTCTGGTCTCCCCAATACCTGTTAGCACACTCGCCGAGTTCCCAGTGCTTCGGTTCACCATCCACCCGCTCATAACGCTTACCCTTCTTGTACCAGGGTTTTTCGTCACGCTGGTAGAAAATCGCGTGGAACAAGGCTGTCCAAGCTAGATTGATCAAGATTACAAAGTGGCAGGTCCGGAAATGCGACCCTGGCTTGTTGTAAACCTCGACTGCCGCCAGAGCGGCGGCAATGGCTTTTTCTAAGTGACTCCTCGTGGCTTTAGGCAGTCCGCGCGGCATTCTTCTATCCTCCCGTAATCCCTATCGCTTGAGCACTTCCCAGAATCTTGCTCGCTACTGGGATGGTCCACCCAATCACACAGTGCCTAGTAACTCCTTGCACTTACATTCTAATCGCTGAACAGCTGCTTGCTACCTTTTCTGCTCTTCACCGCCTTCGCGCCTTCGGGGATCGGGATGTCGATCACGGGCTTAGGCAGGCTCTCGTTAAGCGGGATGTTCCAGTAGGGGTCGTGCTTGCGCGTGAACGCCTCCAGGCCGAGTTGCTTCAGCTCATCGTAGGCCGCCAGGCAGAGCTGCGGCGCATTGGGATAGCTCTTGTGGCTGAAGGTGGAGAGCACATGCTCGTACTGCTCGCGGGACAGGCCGTAGGCGTCGGCCACCACGGCGTCGATGGCGGCGCGCACCGCCCAGCGCTCGTCGTCACCCTGAAGCACCGGCCATGTAAAGGGCGCTTTGCCTTCTTCGCGCCAGGCTTCGCCAACCTGCTCGCGCCATAATGGTTCGTAAGCTCCGTCTGATGAGAGAAGTCTAAGAGCGGAATGCCCAAGCAGCACAGAAGCAGTCTCTGAGATACTTGATATTGGCGTAAGACGTAACATAAACATACTGACTGTAGTAGCAACGCGAAGGCGAGCAGCAAAATCGGGTGTAAAGCAATTGAGAATACTGATGTATTTAAGAGCTTCAGAGTTTGGTCTATTCCATGGCGATTGCTCTGAAGGACAACTTTCGCTACTTATCGCCCCAGGCGGTATCATTGTCCAAGCCATTGTTCGCTCATTTGTAGAGCTTGCGATCTTTCGATATGAACTTCGATAGTATCTGGCAAGCGCAAACCAATGCTGTTTATCTAACAATGAAACAAGTGTTAAACAATATCTGATATGTGGGCTATAGTAACTACTATAATGCCAGATGTGCTTTCCTTCAATCAACGGTAGATAACCTTGGCTTACGAGCGATGAGATTATTTCAACAGAAAATCCATTATTACTATGGCTCGCTGGACAATCACTGAGCCTCCCTTTATCTAGATTTAAATTGATCTCTGATGTTGAGAACGATTGTTGTCGTCCATCCCAAATACTTCCAATTGATACTGAATCAAGTATACATGTTTCAATTGCTGCTAAATCTGTTTGATGTGATATTTCTAAGAATGTAAGTTGCAGGCCTCCCGTTGATTTCACGAATTCAAGTGAATATGATAATAATCGATCACTATCATATTTAAAAAGCCATTCATCATCATGTAGATAATAGGCACAGGAAAAAGTGCTAGTAGGCCCAGTTCTCTCTGCAACAACAGTAGCAAACTTGAAGCGACTGTCAATCTCAAATAGCTTGCGTCGGTTTTCAAATGAAAAGCAACTTCTTAGAGCCATATCTTCAAGATACAACCTTCGAACACCTGTAGCGCCTTCATTAGCATGAAACGCTGACGGCACTACTACTCCTGACATACCTGTACTAGCAAGAAGCTGGTAATTCCTCTCCATGAATAGTCTGAACTCATCTAGGAACCTACCCGCTAGCTTGCCTTCGATCCGGGTCTTCTGACAATTCAAGAAGACATCGTTAGCCCTCTTATTTTGCTCAAAACCTTCTTCGTATTGTTGATATCTCAAATTGATGTCTGAGTTTATTAGTAGCTTCTGTTCTAGCTGATCTCGCTCTCTCTGCGATGGAGCGTTTAAAACTTCGAAATTATACGAAGCAAACCACTCCTGCCGATTTATCGTTATCGTGTCCCACGGCGGATTCCCCAAGACGACATCAAAGCCCTTCTTGCCACCAAGATCGCCATCCGGATAGAACACCTTGGGGAAGGCCAGCTCGTAGGCTAATGCTGGGTTGCAACCGCCGCCCGCCGTCAGCGCCAGCAGCGCCTCACGCTCCGCGGGTACGCTGTCCACTCCCAAGCCCAGCGCCAGCATCTTGCGCAGCTTCGCCGAGTCCGGCAGCGTCTCCGGCAGCGCTCCGGTCTCTGCCACGGCTTTTAGGAGCTGCGCATAAGCCCAGTCGTCGCAGCCGCCTGCGCCCAGCATCACGCCGCCGCTCCAAGCCGCCGCCAGCGCCTTGAACGGCAGCAGCGCCTGCTCCATCCGCTGCCGCGCCTGCTGCTTCTGCAGCGTCTCGCCGATGTTGATCCCGACCGTGGCTTCCAGCGCTGCGACTTCCTTAAGCGCGGACTGCAGCGCAGCAAGCAGTTGCTCGCGAAACTTACCGAGCAGTTGCTCATCGAGCGGCGTGTGCTGGCCGGGGTTCTTGACCAGGTGTTCGATGAACGGCCCGGTCAGCGAATCGCCCAAGGCCAGCCGGTGGTCGAGGAAGGTCAGCGGGTAGCCCTCGGAGTGCGACTCCAGCCACAGCGAGAGCTTGGCCAGCTCGACGGCCAGCGGGTTCTTGTCCACGCCATAGAGGCAGTGCACCGCGACCAGTCGGCGGCAGAGTGCCTGCGCCTTTTTCTCGGACAGGCCCGACTCGCCGCCCTCGACGGCATGACTGGGCATGTAGAGCAGCAGCTCGTCGTCCGGGTCGGGGATGTCCATGATGCGCTGGCGATACATGGTAGCGGCCTTCAGCGCTTCAACCTTAGCGATGCTCTCACCCCGGCTGTGCGCCAGCTCGGCCTTGCGTTCCTCTTCCGATGCCAGCTCGTCGCACAAGCGGCAGGCCTCGTAAACCTTTTCGCCCAGGAAACGGCAGGCCTCGACTAGGAAATGCCCGCTGCCCAGGCGGGATCGAGGATGGTCATCGTGAGCAGCTTGGCCGGCTGGGGATCGGCCTTGGGGCTCCACTGCCGGGCCAGCTCACCGACGGTCTGCTCCACCAGGAAGCGCACGAAGGAATGCGGCGTGTAGTAGCTGCCGCTGGACTTGCGCCCCAGGCCGACGCGCAGGTAGAAACGCTGCGGCGGGATCTCCTCGATCCACTCGATCTTGGTCTTCTTGCCCTTGGCCGGCGCCTCGTCCGCTTCCTCTTCCTCTTCGGGCTCCTCCTCGTCCGCCTCCTCATCGCCGGCATCGCCGTTCGCGGCCTCGACCGGCTTCAGCGTGCGGTAGCGCTCTCCCTGAGCCACCGGCACCACCACTTCAAGCTTGGCACGCTTCAGCCGGCACATCGGCTCGGTGGTGATGCCCGGCTCGAGCTCCAGCAGCGCCTCATAGACGCGCCCCAGGTCCTCCACGTCGAGAGGGCCGTAATAGACGCGCTTGAGCGCAGCGTCCTTGTCCTTCTTCGACTTGGTCCACAGCAGCTTCTGCAGCAGTGTGGCCACGGCATGTTCGCCCCAGCGCAGGCTGTCCAACAGCGGCATGGCCTGGCGGCCAAACAGCGCGCCACCGAGCGGCTTGATCGTCAACTCGCGGTGGTCCACGCCCTGCTCAAACATGCGGAAGAGGATGCGCAGGCCGCTTTCGAGCAAGCTGCCGGTTTCAATCCCCTGATCGAGCACTTTGCCGACGTACTCACCCAGCACGCGGCTGGGAGAGTATGTGTTCTGCCAAAGCGTGCTGGAGGTGAAGGCGAAGGCACGGGCCGGATCGTCGGTAGACTCGAGCTTGAGAATGAACAGCAGGCGATAGACCAGGGTCAGCCCCTCGCGCCAGAGCTGCATGGCGAGCCGCGCGCGGTCAGGATACTGCTCCAGCAGCGCGGCGTTCTCCGGCAGGTCGAGCACATACTGAACAAAGCCCTCGACGGCTTGGCGCGCTTGAACTCGCAGGTCCTTCGTGACCTTGGCCTGCGAGAGGCGCGCCTTATCGACGATAGCCGCGACCTGCGTGACACCGGCGGGCGACGCCAGCGCGAGGATCAGCAGCAGGGTGTCCGGCACAGCGCGCGCGTGGCGTTTCCACTGCACCGGAATGGAGACTTCGATGTAGGAGTCCGGGCGTGCCGGGTCGCAGAGCAGCAGGCGGAACTGCACGCCGTTCGTGATCAATCCCACGCGCTCGTTTGACGCCAGCAATACGCGCCGGGCGATGCTGGTCGGGCTGAAGCGATAAGCCCGGCCGCGCTGGTTCGGCGCATCAAGATCGGTCTCATATGCCGTGGTGAAAACGCGCAACTTGTCGCCCTCAGGCGTGCTGGCGAGCGTGCCACCATCTTCCATCCCCTCGCGCGTGGCGACATCTCCACTGCGTTCCAACTGCGAATAGCCCAGGTACTCCAGCAGCGGTTCGAACACATGATTGCGGATACGCAGGTCCTGGCCCACCGCACGCAGCTCGTTCAGCTTGCGCCGATATGAATCCCAGAACGACTTGAGGATGGCTCCGGTAACGCCATCGGTTTCGGGAAGTAGTTTCAGCTTGCGCAGCTCACGTTCGAGCTCAAACTCAACGTAAGGCCCGGGCAGAGCGGGGCCGGAGAAGGTCGCGGATTCGAGCCACTTATACGCCATGGCTATCCTCCGGCAGGAGCATCACTACACCCAGCGGCTGGATAATCGGCTCCCCCAGATCGGCGCGTTTTTCGATATCTGCCAGGCGCGCCCGGTATGTGCGCAGCACGCCGTCGGCTTCGTTGCGCGCTTTCTTGGGCTGGTCGTGATCTGTGCTGAAAGCGCTCAGCCGTTGGACAGGATCAGCGATTCCCACCCAGCCTGGCGGGGCGGAGCTTCGACCACTCGGCGCAGTCTCCCTTTCAAACAACACTACCTGAGTACCCTGTCTCGTTTCTTCGCCCGTGAGATCGGTTGCGCGCAGCTGCAGCCACTCCTCCAGATTCTCACGGTCGCGCACGGTAGCTTCAGCGCGATCCTGGCGGAAGGCCTGCTCGAACGGCTGAAATGCCTGTCTGGCAGCCTCTCGGGCCAGCTCCTGCGGATCGAAGGACCAGCTGGAAAAGTGTGATTCCCAAACCTGGTCAGGTTTGATGGCTTTAGCTGCTTCTACCAGGTGCAGCCACCTCGCCGGATCAAGGAGCGGTACTGGGGCTGCCGAAGCATCGATTTGGATGGCAATCACGCGGTCGATCTCGCGGCTTAAAGCACTGAACAGCCTGGCCATAAAGGTGAATAGCAGTGCTGGCGCTTTGACTGGGGCGCGGACCGCGCAGATCCGTAAATCACGCGAATGCAGTCCACCACCCGCCGATGCTAGATAGCTGATCCGCTCGAT
>CAYXMN010000076.1:9910-12320 GCA_964465955.1 uncultured Planctomycetales bacterium | reverse complement strand
CGCCTAGGAACAGGTATTTTAACACCGAGGTATGCCCCGGTCAATAAAACGCCCCCGGGTTTTCCCGAGGGCGTCGCTTATGCTTCTTGCCGTCCAGCCGGCAAACTAAGGACTGGAGAATTGCTTACATTGGCGGGAAGGCCGGCATCTCGTTTGGCATGGCATCGAGTGAAGGTCCTTCTCCTCCACCGTTAACCATGTCATCCATCGGCATGATCCAGCCGCCCCAACTGCCGCCCTGGCCGCTGTTGATGGGCCAGAGCCAGAAGTCCATCGTCGGATAAGCTTGATCAACCCAAATCCGGATGAAGATATCCTCATAGCCTTCCTTTTGCAGCAAGACGTTGTACTCTGTCGCCGCCAAGGTGCAACTATAGGCGCCGCTGGTCCCTGAGTTGATGTGCTTATAGTAGCTGCCGTAAGCGTTATCCACCGGGGTGAAAACGATTTCCACACCTGGCAGCTTACTGGCGGAAGAGCCGTCGATTACCTCACCGCTGTAGAGCACGGTCGTAGTCGAAGGAGCGGTATAGGTTTCCAATACGAGGTTGACCACCATCGTCTGATCCACCAGGACCGCCTGCTCCACACTCTCAGTCAGGTAACCCACCTTATAGCCACTGATGAACCAAGTGCCCGTCGGCACGTTCTCGATCAGGAAGTGGCCGTTGGAGTCCGTGTAGGTGAAGGGATCCACGTTGGGCTGGGTCGCGTTAACCAAGCAGTCCACAATCGGATTGCCGTGCTCGTCAGTCACCACGCCTTCAACCGCGCCGACCGGCACCGGATCCAAGACGAGCTCTTCCTCGTTTTCCGCCGGATTCTCGCTGAGTTCGATCGTCTCGTTCACTGGAACATGGCGGTACGCGCTGGCGAACAAGTAGTATTCGCCCGCCGGGACATCTTCAAAGTTGAACTCGCCATTCTCGTCCGCGTTGCACCAGTAGTAGCCGGTGAAGCCAAAATAGGCTGAGCTGCTGCGATCGCCCTGCTGGTTCTCCCAACGGAAACGCATCATGGTTTGGTTGTCGACATTCGGGGCGCCAGAGCCGCCTTGTTCGCCGCCTGCGGCGCCGCCATCATAATCTTCCCAACTGCCGCCGTCCACGGTGGGGGTCATCGGCGGTGCGGCATTGGGAACGTCTTCGTCCAGTAGCACATCGACTGCCTCTTCCCAATCAATACCGGCGCCGGGCATGGCAAATGAATCGTCGGCATACATATCGCCGGCGAAAACCAGTTCAACGTATGCACCGGGGATGGGAGTGCCGACATTATCGACAACCACACCGCTCATACTGGTCGCAACGTAGGGATCGATGGTTAAGTTCAAGCTGATCGAACCCGTGCGGCCGTAGATATCCTCGGAATGATTGCCGTTCAGATATCCTTCAGCATAGTATTCGATCCAGACCATGTAACCAGCGACTTCGCCAAAACTGAAATGGCCTTCGGCGTCGGTGGTCGTTTCCTGGTAGCTCGGGTCATACATGTATGACGCCATGCTGGATTCGCGAGTCGCAACTACCACGCCGTCGCTATCCAAGTCGTTCTTCACGTCGTCATAGCATGGATAGTAGTAGCCCGTGTCGCAGTACATTGTGACTGTCGCACCCGCGATCGCTGCGCCGGTATCGCTGTCTGTCAAAGTACCGCTAACAAGCACGCCCTGGCCCGGATTGACTTGCCCGTTTGGCGTCATCGCCAGGTGCTGGATGGTCGTTTCGCCGGCGACAACCTCAACAAGCGCCATCTCGGAGTAATAGCCTTCTTTAGAGGCGGCGATCGTCCAGGTGCCCGCGGGAATGCCGATCAGATCGTAACCGTATAGTCCGGTGGTGGCGGAATACACACCGCCGCTTTCGCTAAACAGGCTGATCTCAACATCGGTCAGTGGTTCTTCGGTACTGACGTCATAGACCATCCCGGAAACCTGGCCCAGCTGGGGATCCGGTACTTCCGCACCGAATTTGATCACGAGTGAAGGGTTCTCAGCCGGCACGACTTCATAGGTTCCCATGACGATGCCGTTGCGTCCGAAGCTCATCTCATTGGTCGAATTGACGCCGTTAGGGAAAGCGCTGGCGTTGAGGGAGAAGCCGCCGCCGGCATCCGTGGTCACACCGGTTGCCTGGCCCTCCACCCGGACCGCCAGGTTGCTTAACGGTTGGCCGTTACCATCGGTAACCTGCGCCGTGAGCCTGTTGAAGTTATCGGGTATCGCCGTTCCGCCGCCACCGCACGAGGCCAGTGCCGCCACCAACATGGCCATCAACGCCGCCCGCGCCTTTATGGAAACGGAAGGCCGCGACGGCGCAGCGGTTGCCTTTTTCTCCCTCGAAATGTCGAGCGAACAGCTGGCGACCCGTCTTTTGGGCGAGTTTTCGCGTGTTCCCTCCGACAAAATCCG
>CAYXMN010000076.1:0-9900 GCA_964465955.1 uncultured Planctomycetales bacterium | reverse complement strand
AAATGATAATTCCCACCGTCTTTGCGGTAGCGGAACTCCACCGCCGCAGTACAGTGAGATTGTATCCATTCCTAGGCGCGGCAAAGGATACCGGTACCCTGTATTTCATGGGGTGCCAGTTTGCGGCACTTTAGATGGCGAACTGACCGTCCGGCTACGCGCCAACGCTGATGCTTGCCTTGGCTTTAGGCACATAACGCACGTTCTTCTCCACCACTTCCACCGCGTCGCGCGCGATCAGCAATTCCTCATTGGTGGGGATGACAAGCGCTTTAACACGGCTTTGCGGCGAGTTGATGAAGCCCTCCGCCCCGCGGATCATCCGCTTGTTGACTTCTTCATCCAGTTCGATACCGAGGAACTCCATGTTGCGCAAGATCATCGCGCGCAGCGGATGGTCGTTCTCACCGATGCCAGCGGTAAAGACCACCGCGTCTAACGCATTCATCGCGGCCACGTAGGAGCCAATGTACTTACGAGTCATGTAACTGAGGATCCTCATGGCTAGCATAGCCCGCTTATCACCGGCTAATGCGTGCTCTTCGACATCGCGCATATCGGAATAACCGCAGATTCCGAGCAGCCCGCTTTCCTTATAAACCATTTTATCGAGCTGTTCGGGCTCCATCCCGAGCTTCTCTTGCAAGTAGGTCAGAATTACGCAGTCGATATCACCGCAACGAGTACCCATAGGCAGCCCCGTAGTTGGCGAGAAGCCGAGGGAGGTATCGATGCTCTTGCCGTTTTTAACCGCAGCGATCGAGCTGCCGTTACCCATGTGGACTGTAATCAACGCTAACTCACTGAGCGGGCGGCCTAACAACTCCGCGGCCCGCATGCTGACATACCGGTGGCTGGTGCCATGGAATCCGTAGCGGCGGATGCGGTTTTGTTCGTAGTACTTATAAGGGATCGGGTATATGTAAGCGTGCTCCGGCAGGGACTGGTGGAATGCGGTATCGAACACCGCGACATTCGGCACCCCTGGCAGATTGTCCAGGCACGCCTGCATCCCTTTAATATTCGGCGGATTATGTAGAGGAACGAGGTCTGAGTAATCCTCCATCACTTTAATCACGTTCTCGTCCACAATGACGCTCTCGGAGATCTCTTGACCGCCCAAGACCGCCCGGTGGCCAACTGCATCAATTTCCTTCAGCGATTTCAGGATGCCTTGCTTCGGATTGGTCAGCAGCGACAACATGATTTCAAGCGCGGCGCCGTGGTTGGCGATGTCTTGTTCGATACTATGCTGGCGTTTACCAGCCTCCCAGGCTTGCCGCGTTGGATCGGCTGCGGGGAGGGCGGCAATCTCAGCTGGGAGGGCGGCTTCATAAGTCAGCACGAGCTTACTGCCGGACTGGCCGATACGTTCGATCAGCCCCCGCGCCAGCAAGGTTTCAGCGGGCATATCATAAAGGCGGAATTTCAAGCTGGACGAGCCACTGTTGATGACGAGAACTTTCATTGAGCGTTTCCTTAAGTTGATCTTGGTGGGGGTGAGGTCTAATCGCCCTGCAAAATAGTGATCGCGGCGACGTTCACGATATCGTCAATGCTGCAGCCGCGCGAGAGGTCGTTGATGGGCCAAGCCAGGCCTTGGCTGACGGGGCCGACGGCCTCTGCCTTGGCCAGGCGCTGGACGAGCTTGTAACCGATGTTGCCCGCGTCGAGGTCCGGGAAGATCAACACATTGGCTTTGCCCGCCACTGGATCGCCAGGAGCTTTTTTAGCGCCGATGCTTTCGATCAAGGCGGCGTCAGCCTGCATCTCGCCAGTGACCGCGATTTCCGGCGCTTTGGCTTTAATGATGGCCACGGCGTCGCACACCTTCTTCACATCCGGATGGTCGCCGCCTGAACCCATTGTGGAAAAGCTGAGCATCGCTACTTTCGGTTCGATGTCGCACAGCGCTTTCGCGGTGCGCGCTGAGCTGATCGCGATGTCCGCGAGCTGCGCGGCATCCGGGTTCGGGTTAATCGCACAGTCGCCAAACAAGATGGTGCCGTTGGCGCCGTAAGGGCAATTCGGCACAATCATCACGAATACGCTGGAGACAATGCTGATGCCGGGCGCTGTGCCGACGCAATGGAACGCTGCGCGCATGACGTTCGCGGTGGAATTCAGCGCGCCGGCGACCATGCCGTTGGCGAAGCCCTCGCGGACAAGCAGCGCGCCGAAATACAACGGGTCGGTGACCTGCTCGCGTGCCTCCGGCAGCGTCATGCCCTTCTTGGCGCGCAATTGTTGCAGCTTCGCCGCTAATGGCTCGCGGCGTTCGTCCGTCGCAGGATTCGCAATCTCAATTCCCTTCAAGCTCACGCCTTCCTTGGCCGCCACTGCGCTAACCACACCTGGCTCCCCGCAAATGATCACTTTGCAGATGCCTTCGTCGGTCAGCACGCGGGCGGCGTGGTGCATACGCGGCTCGTCGCCTTCGGGAAGGACAATGGTGGCGCTTGCGGCAGCGGCGCGGCGGCGAACGTCAGCGATGAAGTCATTACTCATGGTGTTTGCCCTCATTCAGGGATGGTCTGACCTGGCGCAGCGAAAGTCGCGCTGCCAGTCGTAAAATGATACGTTGCGACCGGCGAAAAGGGAATGGTTTCGTGAAAGAATTATCGATAAATTTGGGGTTTTAGGCAGGGAATACCCGGCGATGCCGGGTACACAGCACAAAGCATTGTGGATCGCGAGGCTAAACAGACCGCTGGCGACCAAGGCTATTTCTTAGCCAACCGTTACGGGTCTTCCGGGTAGCGGCCGCCCAGCACCTCTACCTTTGACAGCGCAGCCTCGATCACTGCCCAATCCTCTGTGCTAAGTTGCACGATTGCCGCCTTCACGTTTTCCGCGAGCCGGTCTAATTTGGTTGTGCCGGGAATGGGGACGATCCATGGCTTCCGCGCTAACAGCCACGCGAGGGCGATTTGCGCCGGAGTTGCCTTGTGCTGCTTCGCCATCCGCTCCAGCACTTCGACCAATGCACGGTTCGCTTTGCGCATCTCAGGTTTGAAGCGTGGCAAGCGGTTGCGGAAGTCGCTGGCGTCGAATGCTGTGTGTTCGTCAATCTTGCCGGTTAAAAATCCGCGGCCTAACGGGCTGAACGGGACAAAGCCGATGCCTAGCTCCTCCACGGTTGGCAATACCTCCGCTTCGACTTCCCGCCACCACATGGAGTACTCGCTTTGCAGGGCGGCGACCGGCTGCACGCGATGGGCTTTGCGCACCGTTGCCGCGCCCGCCTCCGACAGCCCGAAATGCTTTACCTTCCCAGCTTGGATCAGCTCCTTAACGGCTCCGGCGACTTCCTCGATCGGCACCTGCGGATCAACACGGTGTTGGTAGAACAGATCGATCACATCAGTGCGGAGCCGTTTGAGCGCGGCATCAGCGACTTCTTTAATATGCGCCGGCTGGCTATTCAGGCCGCGCATCAGCGGATTGTCGGGAGGGCCAAATTCAAAACCGAACTTGGTGGCGATCACCACTTGGTCGCGGTACGGAGCTAGGGCTTCGCCGACCACCTTCTCATTTGTGAATGGACCGTAGATCTCGGCGGTATCGAAGAAGGTAACGCCCAGATCTACCGCCGTGTGAATGACCTTGACAGCATCCGGTGTGTCGAGTGGCTGGCTGTATCCCCAGCTTAACCCCATACAACCGAATCCGAGGGCGCTCACTTCCAGTCCGCTGTTACCTAGTCTGCGTTTATCCATGCATCCTTCCTAACCCTAGCCTGTCCTAGCTTTTTAGCGACGCCATGTCGATGACAAAGCGATATTTCACATCGCTCCTGAGCATCCGCTCATATGCTTCGTTGATTTCCTGGATGTTGATAACTTCGGTATCTGCGGTGATGTTGTGCACGCCGCAGAAATCAAGCAACTCCTGCGTTTCGGCGATGCCGCCGATCAGAGAGCCGGCGACCGACTTGCGCCCTACGACGAGTGGGGCTGTATGCAGCATGGGCTCGAGGGGGCCGAGGTAGCCGACAAGCACGATAGTGCCATCAACCTTTAGCAGCGGTAAATACGGATTCAGGTCATGAATGCAAGGCACAGTATCGATGATGAGTTCAAATTGGCCCTTCACTGAGCGCATTTGCTCCTCGACTGTGGACAATATGACTTTATCCGCACCAAGCCGGCGGGCATCCTCTTCCTTGCCTATTGACCGGGTGATCAGCGTCACCTGCGCGCCAAGGGCCTTGCCCAGCTTTAGCGCCATGTGGCCTAGCCCGCCCAAGCCGATCACCGCAACCTTGCTGCCGTGGCCCACCTTCCAGTGCTTTAGCGGCGACCAAGTTGTAATCCCTGCGCATAGCACCGGTGCGGTACCCTGTAGGTCGAGGCCTTTTGGAACTTTCAACACGAACTGGTCTGACACGACGATTCGCTCGGAATAACCGCCGTAGGTTGGCCGCTGGTCATGCCGGTCAATCCCGTTGTAGGTAAATACAGGGAAAGCCTCGCAGTATTGCTCCAGGCCTTGTTTGCAGGCAGGGCAGGACCGGCAGGAGTCCACCATGCAGCCGACCGCGACATTGTCGCCAGGCTTGAACCGCGTGACTGCCTGCCCCACGCCGGTGACACGCCCCACGATTTCATGGCCTGGGACGACAGGATATGTCGTACCGCCCCAGTCGTTACGCGCGGTGTGTAAATCCGAATGGCAGACGCCGCAATAGAGGATTTCGATAACAACATCATCCGGGCGAGGTTCGCGGCGTTCGAAATCAAACGGACCCAAGCCAGAAGCAGGCGAATTAGCGGCGTAGCCATGAACATGCATTTTCAACTCCTAGGTGCCTGTGCTGCGCCAGGCTGGATGAATTACCGGTCCGGGCGAACCGATGTTGACGACTCAAAATATATACCGCTCAACTCCAGATGACAGGTAGAACATTCCTGTTTGATTATTGCCTAATCCTACAGAAGTCTTGGAGAAGGGATTGCTGGGTAATTGCCCCGCTGGTATGGTTTTGATGGTAGGGAAGCAATACAGGTAGGTCAAATGGGCGCAAAACCGGAATTACAGCCTAGCCGGCTGCACAGCCTCCAACAAGAGCTTGCTGAACAGATTGCCAAATTCACCGATGGCCAGGAGTATGCTGATTTTACACTCCCAGCACTACGGCTGATTTATTCAGCCACTCCCACCGAGCCGCGCAGCTACACGATGCCACCAACACTCTGCTTGATCGCGCAGGGGGCCAAGCGTGTTGTGCTGGGCGATCGGGATTATGTGTATGATGCCAACCGGTATCTCATCACATCCGTCGATTTGCCTGTGGTGGGCCAGATCATTGAAGCCAGTCCTGAACAACCTTACCTGGGCTTGGTCATGGAGCTTGATCTTCAGGTGATCCGGCATTTGCTGGTAGATAGCAGCTTGCCAGCACCAAGGGCAGCCAAAGCCACCCAAGGCATGGCGGTGAGTGCGGTGCCAGTGCCCTTGCTCAGTGCTGTCGTGCGCTTGCTAAACTTGCTGGACAACCCCCGGGACATTCCGATCCTCGCGCCGCTAATCCAGCGTGAAATCTTGTACCGGCTCCTTGTCGGGGAGCAGGGGTTGCGGTTGAGGCAAATCGCCGAAGTCGGCAGCCAAAGCGAGCAGATCGCCCGCGCTATCGGCTGGATGAAGACCAACTACACCCAGCCGTTCAAAGTGGAGCTTCTGGCTATGGAACTGGGCATGAGCGCGTCGACATTCCATCACCATTTCCGCGCGATGACCGCCTTGAGCCCCTTGCAGTTCTTGAAGCGGCTGAGATTGAACGAGGCGCGGCGGTTGATGCTGAGTGAGCGTTGTGACGCTGCGTCAGCGGCGATCCAAGTCGGGTATGACAGCGCTTCGCAATTCAGCCGCGAATACTGCCGCCAGTTCGGCGCGCCGCCGCTACGAGACATCAAGAGCTTGCAAGGAGCGATTCAGTTGGATGCAGTGTAGATGCGAAAGACTCCCAAAATTGCCTGTAATCCACGGTGTAGCTTCCTTCCTCCTGCTTTGTGAGGATAGGTTCTCTGATGGATATGAGGCCTAATTCACTTCTCCACGTTGAGTAGACAGCCCAGCAAAACTTGCAAAACCCGCAGTTCATTTATAGAGTTAGACCCGGTATAACTAATACCTGGCCGTGAGTTGGTGTAATCGCGGGCCAGAAACAGAGCATGGTGAACTCACGAACAAGATTTAACGCCGCTGCGCGGGCCGAGCCGGTGGACCGCCCGCCTGTGTGGATTATGCGCCAAGCAGGCCGCACGCTGCCCGAGTACCTATCGTTGCGCGAACGGCACAGCTTCGACGAGTTGATGCACACGCCCGAGCTGGCGGCGGAAGTCACGTTGCAGCCGGTCCGCCGGTTCCCGCTGGACGCTGCCATTATTTTCAGCGATATTCTCGTGATCCCGGCAGCGCTAGGACAGGCCGTGAGCTTTGAGGGCGGGCTGAAACTCGAACCGGCGGTGCGTTCGGCGGGAGACATCGCGCGTTTGTCAACCGCTGGTGTGGTTGAGCGGCTAGACTATGTAGCCCAAGCGCTGCGGATTGTGCGCGGCGAATTAGGCGCCGGGCGCGCTCTACTCGGTTTCGCCGGCGCGCCGTTCACCGTTGCGAGTTACATGATCGAAGGTGGCGGTAGCAAGAGCTATGCCAAGCTGAAAGCGTTGATGTATGGCGAACCCGCGCTCTACCATGAGCTGTTGACCAAGGTCGCCGATGCGACCAGCGCGTACTTGGCAATGCAGTTCGACAACGGGATCGATGCAGCCCAGCATTTCGATTCCTGGGCGGGTGAACTGCCGGTCGCCGATTTCCGCACCTACGCCCTGCCATATGTGCAGCGAATCGTCAGCAGCCTGGCGCAGCGGGATATTCCGCTCATCTATTTTATTAATGGCATCGGCAACCTGTTGGAAGCCGCGCAGGAAACAGGCGCGGACATCCTCGGAATTGACTGGCGCATCAGCCTGGGTGAAGTCCGCCGCCGCTTGGGGGCCAACGTCCGCCTGCAAGGCAACCTCGATCCAGGAGTTTTATTCGCGCCGCCAGCGGAGATCACGCGCCGGACCCACGCCATGCTAGACGAGACCGGCGGGCGCGGGCATATCGCCAACCTCGGCCATGGATTGATGCCCGGCATGCCTTTAACAGGCATCAACGCATTCATCGAAGCGGTACTTTCTTGGGGACCCACTCATGCCGAACACTAACCTTTCCGCTCTAAGCCCGCGGCAAATTTCGCCGGAACTCGCCGCGAAGTATTCGCTGAGCGGGCCGCGTTACACGAGCTATCCCACTGCGCCGCAATTCACGGCGGAGTTCAACCGGGACGCCATCGCCGCCAAGTGGCGCGCATCCAATTCCAACGGGCACGGATTATCGCTCTACCTGCATATCCCCTTCTGCCGCAAG
Organism: uncultured Planctomycetales bacterium; assembly: GCA_964465955.1. Classification (GTDB taxonomy): domain Bacteria; phylum 4484-113; class 4484-113; order 4484-113; family JAFGCY01; genus CAYXMN01. The sequence continues at coordinate 2,484 of CAYXMN010000076.1, read as the reverse complement.
CGCTGCCTCTACTGCGGGTGTCATACCACGGTTTGCCATGACCAAACAGTTGCAGAGCGCTACCTGGCAGCGCTGTTCGCAGAAATCGATTACATCTCCGACCTTGTTGATTTGCAGCGGCCGCTGCAGCAGCTCGCGCTGGGAGGAGGTACGCCGACTTTCCTCACACCGGCGAATATGACCCGCTTGGTTGATCGGCTTCACCAGCGTTTTAATTTCGATCCGGCCGGCGAACGTTCGTTGGAGATTGATCCTGAATCCGTCGATCTGGAGTATCTCGCCGTCTTGCACGAACTGGGCTTTAACCGCTTCAGTTTTGGCGTGCAGGACTTCAACCCGGCGGTACAGCAAGCGGTGGGGCGGCGCCAAAACGAGGACGGCATTCGCGCCAAGATCGCCCGCTTGCGCGAACTGGGACACCAAGCCGTAAATATGGACTTGATCTATGGCCTGCCGCTGCAGACGCCGGAAAGTATAACGTCAACCATTGCGACAACGGTGTCCATTCGCCCGTCGCGTATCGCATTGTTCGGTTACGCGCATGTGCCGTGGGTTAGCCCTCATCAGCAGGCGCTGGAGCGCTACGAGCTGCCGGACCCAGCGCTACGCATGGAGCTGTTCGGGTTGGCGTTTGAGCAACTGCTGGACGCCGGCTACCGGCATGTCGGCATGGATCATTTCGCACTGCCTGATGACGAGTTGATCCAAGCGTTGGAGGCGCGCAGCCTGACCCGCAACTTTATGGGCTACACCACCCGGCGGGGGCTGGACTTGGTTGGACTCGGCGCGTCCAGTATCAGTTTCGTTGGCACTACCTTCACTCAGAACGTCAAGGAAGTCGAGCAGTATGTGTCTCAAGCCGGCGGACCAATCTGGATCAAGGGGCTGGAACAAACGGCGGAGGATCGCCTCCGCGGTGAAGTGATCCTTGAGTTGATGTGCAACTTTTACCTCGACATCCCGGCCCTTGAAGCACGCCACGGGATTCAATTCCAGGAGCACTTTTCCAGCGAGCTGGAACAGCTTGAGCCGCTTGCGGCAGATGGGTTGGTACAGGTTGGCGGGCGCGACATCAGCGTGACCGAGCTGGGGCGGTTTTTCGTGCGCAATATCTGTATGACATTTGATGAATACCTGCAAGGCGAAGCCGCCGGTACACAGCGGTATTCCAAAACGGTATAGGCGGTCGATGGCGGATACAACACACCAACGTGCTCAAGCATTGCCCCCCGGCTACCGGGTGCTGCTGCTTAACATGGGCGGTCCGGCGGGGCTGGATGATGTGCAGGATTACATCCGCCAGCTGCTGGCTGACCCGGACATGATCCGCCTGCCCCTCGCCCGGCTGTGGCAGGCGCAGTTCGCGCGCCTGATCGCCAAGCGCCGCGCGCCGAAAGTGATTGAACGTTATAAGTTAATTGGCGGCGGATCGCCGATCGGAGAGGCGACGCAGCGCCAAGCTGCTGCCTTAGCGAAGGAATTATGCGCTCCGGTGGATTACGCAATGCGCTATACGCATCCGCGTGTAGGTCAAGCTCTGGCTCAGGCTGGCGCGGGCTCTTGCCGCTGGATTGTAATCCCGCTCTATCCCCAGTATTCCACGGTCTCGACGCTGTCATCGCTTAAGGACCTCCAGCGTCAAGCGCCGGAGAATTTAGCATATCGAGTAGTTGACCGGCATTTCAATGACGACGCCTATCTCGCGGCGCTTGCGGACAAGCTTGCAGCGACGCTGGCGCAGGCCGACCCAACGCTGCCGACGCACCTGTTGTTCACCGCGCATAGCATTCCCGAGGCGTACATCAAGCGCGGGGATCCATATGCGAGTGAGATCGAGCGCACCGCCACACAAGTCCATGCACGACAGGCGCGCGCCTTGCCCTACACCTTGGCTTATCAAAGCCGGGTTGGACCGGTGCAGTGGCGCGGACCAGCCCTTGAGGAAGTTCTGCCGGGCTTGGTCGCCCACGGAGTGAAACAGCTGGTGGTGCAACCGTTGAGTTTCGTCTCGGAGAATCTTGAAACCCTCTTTGATCTGGACATCGCCTTCAAGCAGCAATGCCGGGACGCGGGGATCACCGCTTATCTGCGCGTTCCGACAGTGGATGAATCGCCGCGGTATATTCAAGCATTGGCCGGGCTGGCGCGACGCGTTGCCGCGGAATGGGAGGGTGCCGGGAATGCTTGATGTGTTAATAATTGGCGGTGGGATTGCCGGGCTGACTGCGGGCTTCAAGCTGGCCAAGGCAGGGCTGGATCTAGCGGTGCTGGAGGGCAAGCCTGCTGCTGGCGGCAATGTGCGCACGATCAGCCACGACGGTTACCGCTTGGAACTGGGGCCATATAGCTTCATGGCGGGCTCGGAGTTTATGTGGCGGCTAGTTGAGGAACTGGATTTCGAAGAGCAAGCCGAGGCATCGTCCGCCGCCGCCGACAACCGGTACATCTACCGCGACGGACGCCTGCAGCCACTCCCGCTGGGTA
>CAYXMN010000075.1:0-12407 GCA_964465955.1 uncultured Planctomycetales bacterium | reverse complement strand
GGTGTTCAACACCTCGATGACCGGCTACCACGAGATACTCACGGACCCCAGCTACGCCGGTGAAATCATCACCTTCACCTTCCCGCTGACCGGCATCTACGGCGTGACTCCCGAGGACGCCCAAAGCGAACGCATCCACGCGCGCGGGACGGTGATCAGCGAGATGGCGCTGGCCGCCGACAACTGGCGCGCCGACCGCACGCTCAACGACCAGCTGCTGTACGAGGGCGTGGTGGGCATCGCCGGCGTGGACACGCGGCGGTTGACGCGCCACCTGCGCGACGCGGGCGAAATGCTGGGCGTGATCACCAGCGAGCTGACCGAGGCCGAGGCTAAGGCTGAGCTGGAGCGCTGCCCTGATTTCGGCGCGCAAGACCTCGTGCCCACGGTGAGTTGCAAGCAGCCGTACGTGAGCGAGCCGCCGGGCAACGGCGCCGAGCCGCGCTTTACCATCGCGGCCTACGACTTCGGCATCAAGCGCGGCATCCTGCGCGAGTTCGCGAAACGCGGCTGCCGCGTGCACGTCTTCCCCTGCACGGCGGGCGCGGAGGAACTGATGGCGGTTAAGCCTGACGGCATTTTCTTAAGCAACGGCCCCGGCGACCCGGAGCGGATGAGCTACGTGCTGGACCACGTACGCACGCTGGCAAACGCGCGGCCCACCTTCGGCATCTGCCTGGGCCACCAGCTTCTCGCGCTGGCGGCGGGCATCCCGACCTACCGGCTCAAGTTCGGCAACCGCGGGGCCAACCACCCCGTGCTGGAGCTGGAGAGCGGGCGGGCGCACATTTCAAGCCAGAACCACAGCTACGCCGCCGTGCTGGCGGACGGCCCGGCGGGACGCCCCGCCGCGGCGGAGGGGGGCGTCGAGCGCGCGCCATTGGGACCGGACCGGGCCACCGCGCCATACCCGCACCCGCTGAACCCGGATGTGCTGGTCACGCACCTAAACATTAACGACGGGAGCTGCGAAGGCCTGGCCTGGCGCACTAAGCCTGTGTTTAGCGTGCAGTACCACCCCGAGGGCCAGCCCGGCCCGCAGGACAACACGTACCTGTTTGATAGGTTTCTGGAGATGTTGGGGTAGGGCGGCCGTTTCACGCCGGCCAGAACAGGGCGAACGCGCCGAGCAGCCCCCAAAACAAAGACGCCACCAGCGCGGTCTGGCCCGCGCGCGGCACCGTGAAAATCAGAAATAGCGTCAAGGCGAAGCCGCCGCTGAGCAGCACTTCGGCCATCACCGCGCCTTTGCCCGCATAATAGATCTGAAGCATCACGAAGCCGAACAGGCACGCCCCCGCCATCAGGAACCGGATCCACACCGGCGGCGTGTCGAACACGTCGCCCTTGTATTCAAAGGCTTCCTCGTCGCCCGCCAGCGTGCCGAACAACCGGCGCCAGATGTCTCTCAACCCCGCCACTCCTTTGATTGTGCGGCATGGTGGCTCAGGCGTCAACGGTCTGGCTCTGCAGCACGTTCACTTTTTTGAACCTGCAGTTGAGTAAATCCAGTTGAAATCCGGGGTGATCCACGCTAGTGTCTGGATTTTCGCGTTAATGTATAGGCGTGGAGCGCGGAAACCCCCTTAGCGTTCCCGCCTAGAGGAGATGAGTGGCCGGATTGCCCCTCCGGCACCGCGAGGAGGTGGAGGTTGTTACCGACCGTATTAGTGGCGGATGACGACGCCCTGGTGCGCACTGTGCTTTTCCGGATGCTGGATAAGCTTGGCTGCCGTGTGCTGCTCGCTCAAGACGGACAGGAGGCGATCAACCTGTTTGATGAATTCGACGGGAAAGTCGACTTGCTGCTGGTCGACATGCGCATGCCCGGCGCGGACGGCACCGAAGTTGTGAAGCATGTCCGCGGCGAGGGCTACCCGGTAGAAATGATCCTGATGGGCGGCGGCGAGGAATTGCGCGACGTGGATAGCCACCTCGCCGCCGGATTTACCAGCGTGCTGCCCAAGCCTTTCGATATCAGCATGATCCGGAAGGAGATCGCCCAACTGCTCGAGACCGATGCTGCCTGCGCTGCGAACGGGAGCGGTGTAGCTTAGCCCAGGCGCGGTACAATCCTGTGCATGAACCAACTACTGGTGGACGAGATCCTGCGCCAAGCGCTGCTCGAAGACCTGGGCCACGGCGATATCACCACTGCGCTCATGCCCCAAGCTGGGCGCAGGGCATCCGCGTACTTCCTCGCTAAGCAAGACGGCGTGCTGGCCGGCATCGAAGTAGCGGCACGCTGCTTCAGCCTGCTCGATCCCGCCTGCGCTGCTGAGCTGAAGCTGGCCGACGGCGCGCAATTACAGCCCGGCGATGTGCTCGGCACGGTGCGCGGCCCGGCGGCGGCGCTGCTCGGCGCGGAGCGGGTCGCGCTCAACTTCCTGCAACGCCTCAGCGGCATCGCCACCCTGACGCACGCTTTCGCGTGCCAAGCGCAGGCGGCGGGCATCCGCATCAGCGAGACGCGCAAGACCACGCCGCTGCTGCGCACGCTGGAAAAGTACGCCGTGCGCGTGGGCGGCGGGCATAACCACCGGCTCGACCTCGACCACTGCGTGATGCTCAAGGACAACCACTTCGCGCTGTGGGGCGGCGAACCCGGCGCGCTGGTGCGGCAGGTCAAGGCGGGCGCCAGCCATACGATGAAGGTCATCGCCGAGGCGGGCGCACCCGGCATGGTGGCGCCGCTGCTGGAGGCGGGCGCGGACGTGATCCTGCTCGACAACTTCACGCCGGAGCAAGTGCGAGCCGCCGTGGCGGAGATCGCCGGGCGCGCGGCAGTGGAGGTTAGCGGCGGCGTGAACGCGGCGAACCTGGCGGGCTACCTCATCCCCGGCGTGGACGTGATCAGCATCGGCGCGCTGACACACTCGGTGAAGTCGCTCGACATCAGCCTGGAGCTGGAACTTGGCGGGTAAGGAGAGGTAGCCATGTTGCTCGTATGTGACATCGGTAACAGCAACATCGTGTTCGGCGTCTACGACGGCGGTGGGCTGGCCGCGAACTGGCGTGTGACCAGCCGCCTCAACGCGACCACCGACGAGTACAGCGTGACGGTTAGGGCGCTGCTGGAGCGTGACAATGTGCTGGGCGAGATCGACTCTGCGATCCTCTCCAGCGTGGTGCCGCCGCTGACGCCCAAGCTTACCGAGGTGATCAAGATTCTGTGCGGCGCGGATCCGCTGGTGGTGGGGCCGGGCATGCGCACCGGGCTCGACATCCAATACGACGATCCGCGCGAGGTGGGAGCGGACCGCATCGTCAACGCGGTGGGCGCGCTCGACCGGCACGAGCCGCCGCTGATCATCGTGGACTTCGGCACCGCGACCACCTTCGACGTGGTGCTGCCGCCGAACATCTACCTCGGCGGCGCGATTGTGCCGGGGCTGCAGATCAGCCGCGACGCGCTGTGCCAGCGCACGGCCAAGCTGCCCAACGTCGAGATCAAGGCGGTGGACACCATCGTCGGCCGCAACACCGAGGACTCCATCCGCAGCGGGCTGTACCACGGCACCGGCGCGCTGGTGGACGGGCTGATCGACGCGCTGAGCGAGGAGCAGAACATCGACCCCACGGTGGTGGCGACGGGCGGGTTCGCGCCGCTGATCCGCGGGGCGAGCCACCGCATCGAGTTCGTCGAGAGCGACCTCACGCTGTGGGGGCTGTACAAGATCTGGCAGCGGCGGAAGTAACTACTCCCACGCCACCTGCGCGCGGCCCGCGCTCAGCTCCACCACCGCCGCGGTGAAGCCGTCCGCTTGCTCGGCGGGCAGGCGCAGCTTGAGTCGCACGTCCGCCGCGAACTCCTCGCCGAGCAGCTCCGCCTCGAACTGCGGCAACAGGCGCCGCGCCTGCTCCAACAACGGGTACTCCAACGCGACTACGCAGCCACGCCAGTCGATGCGCGCTACGAGCGCGGCTTCCGCTAACGCTTGCTGCACAGAGCTGGTGTATGCGCGCACCAGCCCGCCCTTGCCCAGCTTCACCCCGCCGAAGTAGCGCGTGACCACCGCCGCCACCTCGCCGACGCCGCTGTACAGCAGCGCCGCGAGCATCGGCCGCCCCGCCGTGCCGTGCGGCTCGCCGTCGTCGCTCATGCCGACCTGCGCGCTGTCTCCCGGCGGCCCGGCGTTGAAGGCCCAGCAGTTGTGGGTGGCGTCCGCGAACTCAGCGGCCACGCGCGCGATAAATTCGCGGGCGGCGTCCGGCGAGCCGGCCGGGGCGAGCGTGGTGATGAAGCGGCTGCGGTCGATGACCTGCTCGACGCGGGTCTCGCCGGCGGGCACGTTATAACGGGAACTGGAGGTCACGCCAAGGTTGTAGCACAAGGTGCAGGCGCAGCTATGGTTCCTCAATTTGCTCTGTGCGCTCTTCGTAGTCCGGGTAGAGCTTCTTGAGGCAGGTTGGACAAATGCTATGGCTGAATTGCGCCGCTGAGCGCTGCTCAATGAACCGCTCAATCTGTTGCCAGTAGCCGGCATCATTCCGGATTTTCTTGCAGTTGGCGCATATTGGCAGCAAGCCTGAGAGCTGACGAATCTCCTTGAGTGATTTCTGCAAGTCAGAAATCAACTGATCGCGCTCCAGTTCAGCTTGTTTACGTTCAGTGATATCGGCGATCTGGGCGATGAAATGAAGGGGCTGGCCAGCTGTATCCCGGATTAACGACACACTGAGATGCCCCCAGACGATCTGGCCGGTTTTGGTAATGTAACGCTCTTCCAGGTGAAGGGAGGAGCATTCGCCATCTAGCAGCTGGCGGACATTGTTCATGCTGAATTGTTGATCGTCGGGGTGGATGAGATCCTGAAACGTCATTGTTTGCAGCTCAGCTTCGGTATAGCCAAAGATGGACTGAATGGCAGGATTACCTTTCAGCCACTGGCCCGCTGGGGAAAAGAACCCCATGCCGATCGGTGCGTTGGCGAAGGCACTGGCAATCCGCTCTTCGCTGATGCGTAGCGCGTCGGCGACCAGCTTTTGCTCGGTGATATCACGGATGTGGCCGAGCACTCCGATGATTTTCCCGTCGAGCAATTTCGGTTGCGCCACGGTGTTGATCCAAATCCGGCGGCCGTCATAAGTTGTCAGCGGAAATTCCAGATCGTATGGTATCCCTTCGGCGGCGCAGCGTTCGAAAGCGGCGTCGATGACTGGACGATCCTTCGGCGCATAACACCTGAGGCTGGCTTGGATATGCTCGGGTGCGCCGGTGGCGATCGCGCCAGGAGCCAGGCCATGGATCCGGTAGACCTCGTCGGTCCATACCATTTTTTGCATGACGGCATCCCACTCCCAGCCGCCCAGTTTGGTTAAATGCTGGGTTTGACCCAGCAGCTCATGGCTTTTTCGAATCTCCAATAGGGAATTGCTCAGCTCGTTGATCAGTCGATCCCGTTCCGCCTCGACAATCTTGCGCTCGGTGATATCGAGGGCGGTGAAAAGCACGCCCTTGCTTAGGTCAGCCGGATCGAACGGTATGGAAGATAACAGGATGTCCAGCAGTTTGCCGTCCCGGCAGATCCATTTCGTCTCGACGGAACCCTTGCCAGTTGCATTGATTAGCAGGTACTTGTCCCGGCCAACTTGCTCAAACTCTTGCTGGGAAGGGTAGAGCATTCGCGCTCCTTTGCCCGCGAGTTCATCCGCGCTGTAGCCTAGCAGGCGTTGCATGCATTCATTGGTCCATAGGATGACACGGTCGACCACGACGCCAATGCCGGCGGGCGCGATGTTGAGCAGGCTACGGAACCGGGCCTCGCTTGCCGCGAGTAAAGCCAAGGTTTGTTCCCGGTCGGTAACATCGTTAATGATCGAGAAAAGTACGATCTGCCCGTCAACATCAATTGGTGATGAGTTCACTTCCACGGTCCGCAGCTCACCGCTGGCCAGCCGATGCGGGAACATGAAGCGGGAGCATGTTTCATTGGCGGCGCTTTCCTGGGCTTGCGCCACCTCTGCCGTGCGGAGGGCGTTGATGTCAGCAATGTTCAGCCGGAGAAATTGCTCCTCGCTGTAGCCGTAGAAATGTAGTGCAGAGGCGTTGGCCCCCAGGATTTGGCCAGTGGGAGGATCAATCAGGATCATCGGCAGAGTATGATGCTCGTACATCTGCCGAAACCGCTGTTCACGATCGCGCAACTCTTTTTCCATGCGGTGCCGTGCGCGTAAATCGCGAATCACGGAAACCACAATTTCCTCGTGATGCAGCAGCATGCTGCGCGCATGGATTTCGACAGGGATCAGTTCGCCGGATTTGGCCCGGTGCATGCTTTCGAAAACTACCGGAGCGGATCCATTCATCAAAGCGTCGATCTGCGTGTTAACCTCCGGCAAGCCGGTATCTACATCCTCGATTTCCAGAGTTTGGAATTCTTCGAGGCTGTATCCCAGCATTTTCGATGCGGCGATGTTTGCTTCCAACAACTGCAGTCGCTCGCCAGGAGTGGTGGGACGACGGTGAATATACACCGGATCGAGTAGTTGGTCGAACAGGAACCGGTAGCGCTCCTCACTTTCCTGGAGAGCTTGAGTGGTTTGAGCATGGGAAGTTATATTTCGAACAATCGCCAGGACTTCATGCTCATCGCACTTGGTCATCCGAGCTTCAAACCAGAAGGTGCCAGCAGGCAAATCGAGCTGATACTCTAAACAACAGGGTTGATCTGATGCGAGGGTTTGGTTTAAGACAGCGTAGGCTCGTTCGCTGACCTCGGCAGGCAATACATCCCTCAGTGTGCTGCCGAGCAGTTTATTCGGTTCCGCGACGAGCAACTCTTCGCGCTCAGCGTAGCACTCCAAATAACGTCCCTCAGCATCCAGCCGGAACATCAAGTCGGGGATGGAGGTCACGATCGCTTTAAGCCTGCTTTCACTTTTTTCCAAGGCAGATTGGGTTGCCTGTCTCTCGGTGATGTCGTGAAGCATTCCGCTGAAGCGGATCGGTTTTCCAGTTGCATCCCTGCGGACAACTCCTCGAGCATGGATGATCCGCATGGTTTGATCAGTCCGGAATATGCGGTAGTGCAGGTCGTACGGGGCGTCATTCTCCAAGGTCTCCCGCATGGCCGCCCGTAGGTGCGGCAGGTCCTCTGGATGCACCATGTGGCGGAACGCGCCGCGCTGAAGAGGACCCGGGCGCGGTGGCAGACCGAAGATTCGCCAGACTTCATCGCTCCATATGACTTCATTGGTGGCTAAATCCCACCGCCAGGAGCCGATATGGGCGATCGCCTGGGCATCCTCAAGGTTAGCCTGGCTTTCGGCGAGCTGGATTCGCGCAAGTTGTTCGGCCGTTACATCACGGCCCACAGCTTGGTATTCAACTAGGAAACCCTCGCTGTTATATAACGCCCGGATGGTCCAATCCCCCCAGTAATCGCGGCCTTGCGGAGTTACCGAGTGGACTCGAAAAGTCTGGATCGGGTGCCGCGGAGTGATGCGCTCAAGCCGGATCATGAATCGGCGCAATTCATCGGTGGTGAGGAAATCCTCCAGGTGGCGGCCGATCGCGTTTGCTTGGTCGATGCTGAAGAGGCGGCAAATTGCGCTGTTGGTGAATGTCAGCCGTCCTTCCGGCGTGAAACGGCAAATGAACTCGGTTTGATCTTCTACAACAGCTTTGTAGAATACCTCACTGGTTGAGCTAAGTTCTCCGGCAGGCGCATCTTGTGCCTTGATACGTGAAACATTGAGGAAGCCATTACAGACCTCACCGCTGGGCAATGCCAAGTTCAGCGGGGTAGAGACAACTTCCCACCAATTGCCGTCAGGCGCTTGAATCTCGGCACGTTGCGAGCGTTTCGTAGCCTTGGCTAACGGTACTGGGCAGTTGGGGCAAGGAGCTTCATATCCAAAGAAAGTTTTATAACACAGGTTTTCCTCATCATTCAGCCTGGTCTTCTCGGCAAAGAGCTTAGCCACGCGATTCATCCATAGGATGTTCTGATCCCCATCACTAAACACGACGAGTTCTTCCATGTTGTCCAGGATCTGCGACAACCACATCGCATCCGGTTTAACCATGGTTAGCCTTCTTGGTGAATGGCATGCGGTTTTCGACCGTCACGAATAACTGCAAGTGCTTGGGAAAAAAATGTCGAAAACGCTGCAGCCTGCAGATTTGCAAGGCTTGGCTTGTATGCATGAATTGCTGGCTGATTATTTTTATCAAGCGAAAACCCTACCTTAGCATCCCCTATTAATTTTAGCTTGCTAAAGTATCGGGAAATGCGAGTTTAATCGAAACATGCCAGATTTAACTTATATTTAGCGGAGCTGGGCGATATCCTAACTAACCTGTCTGCAAATAGGCCACGTTTGTGTGGAAGGGCAGGCCTGGCGGATAGCCAGCGGTGATGACCACACGCTCTCCCCGGATCAGGCGGCTGGATGCGACCAAGCTGCGTTCAACTTCGGCGATGACGTCCGATGGTGTTGCCACCTGGCTGGTCAACACCGGCGTCACCCCCTAGGCGAGATTTAGCTGGCGGAAGATTTCCAGGCGATGGGTGGCAATCTAGCCGTGGGAGAAGTTCAGCCGCGCCACCACCTTGCCAGCCTGGATGAGTGCGCGCATTTGTTCAACTTCGCAGCACGCAGGCCCAATAGCGCAAACGATTTCCGCGGCGGCCTTAGCAGATCACCCTACCGGAGCGTTTGGCGGGTAGCCCATCAGCGCATGCGATCCAAAGCCCAGTCCCAGTTTGCCTCTAACACGATAATGCGATCGTCGAGGTCATTGCTGACCAGCCCGCCGCTGCCGCTGGCGAGAACGGTACCTTTGAGCAGCTCGGTAGCCATTGTCTCGTCCGTAAACACAGCTGCGATATGGAAGGTGAAAGGTTGGCTGGAAACCTCGTTGGGCAGGAATTGCACCGGCATTCGCCCTTCCACGGCGAAGCGCCATTTACCGTTAGGCGCATCCAGTTGAACCCAGCCCCAGTTCTGGTCTGAAAAGGGCGCGTCCTGGAACGGATCGCCCGCGGGATCATCGTTATCCATCAATCCCCAGACAGCCAGGCGCGGCGCCCGCTCACTGGTGTTGCCTTCGATCGAAACCGTGCCCACGAGCTGGTAGGGCATACCTGGCCCGATCGCATCGAGCGGTTCTCCCGAGACCGGATCAAGCAGCTTCAGATCGCGAATCACCGTTGATGGCACCGGCGGGCCGTTGATCACGATTTCCTGCGCACCGGTCACCCGGTTGCTGCCACGCATTTTTAACTCGCAGGAAAGCTGATACCGCTGGCTATCGAACATCCCGGCCAATTGAAAAACCTGCGGAGCAATCAGTTCGTGCGGGCCGGCGTGTAATTGAAGCTCGCGCTCGTACTTGTAGACAGCATTGCCGTCGCGGTCGGACAGAGCCAGGAATATCGTCACACCCTTGCGCTTGGTATAGCCTGTCGTCCTGTACCGCACCATCAGGCTGAATTCCCGGTGGCTCGGCCAGTCAAAACTGGATAGGGGGTATTGCTTCCCCAGCGTCGGGTCGAAACCGGATAACGTGACCACTTCAATGCGCGGTTCTTCTTGGGCAATCGCTGGGGCGGCAATCAGGCATGCTAGGCTGAGCGCCGTGAAGCAGTTCAACACAATTGAGCGTCTCATCTCTGGTCCTCCGAAGCTATGTAAGACTAGCACATGCTAGAACCGCGGTGGGTCAGATGAGATTAAGTCTAAAAACCTAAACAAATCCCATAAATTATTGTCTGCATGGGGAGAAAGTTTGGCAAAGACAAAGGGAGGCGATGCCTCCCTTCGCGTCCGGAATATTGAGAAAACTTTCGGTGGTGGCCGGTGCTGCGGATACCGGCCCGCACCCTATTGCTATTGTACCTTACAATAGCCAAGCCTGCAAGCTGGGTCTTAAAAAGAAAAAGCCCCGGCTTGCTGCGAAATCACGGAATAGCTATGGCTAGCATCCCAACACCGGGGTTACTCCATTCTAACGGTTAAGTAGGATTCGTCAAGAACAAAAGCTATACATAATATTCGCATACAATTCTCAGGCAAGTCTACGTATGGTTAAAAATAAGCTGCAGCTTTGAGAATCATGCTGCATGCTCGATGCACCTGTTAAGTGATTGCCGGCTAGCTGGTTCTAATCAGGGGGAACGGGCGAAAACTCCACAGCGAAAAATGTAATGTCATCGTCGGCGGCCACTTCCAATCCCCGCCAAGATCCAAGTTTTTCGACGAGGTTCGTCGGCAGCTCTTTGAGTGGAAGGCTGTTTGACTGAGCAAAGGCTTGGACCAGGTTCTCGGCGCCAAAGAAGTCTCCATGCGCATTCCGGGTTTCCACCACTCCATCGGTGTAGACCAGGAAGCGTTCCCCGGCGGCCAATTGGAACTCCGCGAATTGTATATCATCAGGCAAGTGATCGAACAGTCCCATGGGCGGCACTTGCGCTTCGTGGAGGGTGCTGCTGCCGTCTGCCGACAACTGCAGGACAGGCGGATGCCCAGCGACGAGCACGCGGCCAAAACCTTGCTTCGGGTTGATGCACAAGTACACAAAGGTGGCGTAGAGCTGTTCCGGCAAGTCCTTGGAGCAGAAGGTGTTGGTGCGCACCGCGATCTCCAGCGGATCGTCGACCTCGCGCAGCAGGCTCGCTAGAAAAGTCTGTAAGCTGACCGCGGCCAGCGAAGCGGCTATCCCATGCCCAGAGACATCCGCGAGATATAACGCGACTGAACCATCAGTTCTTTCCACCATGCCCAGTACATCGCCACTGACCGACTGGCTCGAAACATACCGGTAGACCACATCGAGCCCCGCCTCCCGCCGCAAGGCGTCCAAGCGTTTATAATCCGGCAGCATGCGCTGTTGCACCAGGCTCGCCGAACGCAGCGCTTCCTCGACCTGGGCCGTTTTTTCCGCGAGGGTTTGCTCCAAGCGAACAACACGGAACCCCGCGTTGACACGGGATTTCAGCTCGGCGTCGTCGTAAGGTTTGGTGACGTAATCATCAGCTCCGGAGGCCATGCCCTCCAGTAAATCTTCCTTATCGCTGCGGCTGGTGACAAGAATAAAGTATGTGTAGGGCCGGTCTTTCAGGCCGCGGATGCGCTGGCACAGCTCCGGGCCGTCACAGCCGGGCATCATCCAATCGGAAATAACGAAGCGGATATCCTGTTCGCGGAAGATTTCCCAGGCTTGCTCCCCGTCCTCCGCGACAATAACCTCCACCCCCATTTCGTGTTCAAGAAACCGCTGAAGTTTGAGGCGCATTAGTCTTGCGTCTTCGGCGATCAGCACTCGATGCGGTAGCATATCCATTATCGGTAATCACGATGGGAATGAGCGAGGAGATTGTAGCAGTTTTCAGTTAAGAATCATCGGAGATAATTTTAAGTTATTCAAGTTTTAGCTAATTGTTGGGACTAGGAAGATTGATCCGGCAAGCTGTACGGTTCAGGAATTACCGCTGGAGAAGCTTAAGCCCGGCCGGTGCCGTTAGGACAGCCCAAGAAGAACCACCAGGGTTACCGAGATAACCGCCGGATCGAGGTGGAACTGCAGGCAACCAAGGCCGCGCACTGCTCGCGGTCTTGTGGCAATGCCAAGCAGGCAGGAAGCCCCGGAAGCAGGGATTGGTTCATTGTTTGATGAATACTAGGTAATGGATAGGTAGGCTGTATATCAAGCCAGCAGCGTCCCAAGCAAGTCTCCACCACTGCCTATCGTTACATGTTGACCTGTTGTAACCCTGCATTTACATGGCTTGAAGGTGGATTATAGGTGTATCAGTTAGAATTAATCCAAACGCATCTTGACCCCTCCCGGTGATACACTTGTCACTCCTAAGGAGGTGCCTAGTGCTGAATGGTGCAATAAGGGCAGTCCTGATGGGGATTGTGATGTCATTGTTGGCATGTCAAGCATTTGCGCAGTCAGATTATTGCGAGCCGAGAGAAGTGTATAGCTGCGAAGAGTACTGTGCTGGCTTGGAGTTCAAGGGAATCAGAGTCTCAAACTCCCTGAGAGCAGTCGTCGAATGTGAGGGTGGCGGTCAGGCGGTAGTCCAGGGAGATTTCATTACATGTAAGTTCAAGTGTATCGAATGTCCACTTTCATCAGCGAACAATCCCGGATTTCCTGAAACACCATGCGGATGTTACATTAATAAATTCTATCTGAATGGTACATCCTGTCCTAATGGCTACGATGAGAGTCAATTACCCAGTTTTGAATTTATTAGATGTCCGTGTCCTGAGCCTCCGGCTTCAGAGGAGTAGGCTCGGTACTAAAAACCTGCTTTCAATGTATTATTGTGAGGTACGTTATGCAATTAAGGAAGCTTCATAATCTTGCGTTCTTAATGTGTCTGATCATATTAACAGTGATTACGGCATCGCCTTCAAATTCTGCTACTGAGGAGACTTGTGTTAAGCAG
>CAYXMN010000074.1:0-12409 GCA_964465955.1 uncultured Planctomycetales bacterium | reverse complement strand
TGAGAAATGGATCACCAAAGCGCTGACGGGGTTGGCGCCGCAGCTCACGGGTGAAGCCCGGGGAAAGGTGCTACAGCAGGGCTTGCAGGCGGCTTTGGCGATCAGCTATGAAGATGACAGAGCCGAAGCGCTGACGGGGCTGGCGCCGCAGCTCACGGGTGATCTGCTACAGCAGGCCTTGCAGGCGGCTTTGGCGATCAGCGATGAGTATAGCAAGGCCAGTACACTGACGAGGCTCGCGCCGCAGCTCGCGGGTAAAGCCCGGGAAAAGGCGCTACAGCAGGCCTTGCAGGCGGCGTTGGCGATCAGCGATGAGTATAGCAAGGCCAGTACACTGACGAGGCTCGCGCCGCAGCTCACGGGTGAAGCCCGGGAAAAAGCGCTACAGCAGGTCTTGCAGGCGGCTTTGCCGATCAGCGATGAGGATTGGAAAGCCAGAGCGCTGGCGTGGCTGGCGCCGCAGCTAACAGGTGATCTGCTACACCAGGGGCTGCAGGTTGCACTGGCGATCAGTGATGAGGTTGATAGAGCTGAAGTTCTTATGAAGCTCATACCGCAGCTCAGCACAAGTCAGCTGATCGATACCGTATTGCCTAGAGAACTCATGAGTCCACAGCGACTCCAGCAAGTGTACCGGTCTCACGTCCTAGCGAATATCCGCCTGTTGCTTCCAGCATGCTGCCCTGAGCCTGTGAGTCAGGAGATACTAGGACAGGTAGCTGGTGAGATAATCGAGATCTGCAACGAATGGACATGGCTGTAGCGTGCGCTCCTATGCCTGGTCAGTGCTGAACGCGGTACACGCTACATATTGTGCGTGAACACCTTCCCCTGCTCAGGATGCACTGTCGGCTCTGAGGTGCCGGGATTGCGGTTACCGCAGCGCACAGCATAGACCGGAATGCCGCGCTTGATTGTGCGCTGCACGATCTCGCCCGTCCCGCCGCTGCCCTGAGCGCTCTCACCGTCCCACAGCGCGATCATTACGTCGCAGTTGTCGGCGATGAACCGGCCAGTAGCGAGGTAAGCCGCCTCACTTGTGGGGCAGGGCGGCATCATCACCTCTTCAGCAGCCTTAGCGCGGTAATAATGGAACTCCTGCCGGAGGTTGGCGGTTTCAGCGTCATTCGAGCCGGTGAAGTCCTTTTCATACTCGCTGGCGTCGAAGGGCAGGACCACCGTCAACTTCTCAGCTGCCCCCCGAGATCGCTGCCAGCTGAGTACTTCAGTGGTGATCAAGCGGTCAGCGCCCTGGGCCAAGGGCGACAGCACGAGCAGGTCGTGATTGGGGAACTTAGCGGTGATTTGCTCTAGCGCTTGCCGGATGCCGGCCTGGAGTTTGTCGACTTCGGCGAGGAAGCGATGACCTGTGACACCGAGCTTAAGCGTGCCGCAGCGACAGGACTGGGTCAGCGCGCGGAACTCGCCAGCATTCACATAGACCTCAAGCTGGCGGTCATGCGGCAGGCTGGAGAGCTCAAAGGAACTCTTACCCTTTAAGTCACTGATGGCGATAATCGACTCCAGCGACCGGACACCGTGCTTATAGCGGGAAACAGTGAGCAACGCACGCAGCACAGCATCACTGATGCGGCATTGTTCGCCCTTGAAGACTGACGGCGCCAGCGAGCGCAGAATGACCCGCAAAGCAAAAGCACGGCGAATGACATACAGGTTGTCTGTGATGCTGTGCGGATTTGGATTGACACCCTTGACATCGACATAACCTTTCAGCCGGGAGATGAAATCAGGTAACTTGGCCTGACGCGCCGGCTCCTGGTCAGCCAGGCTGATGAACTGCTCATAACTATGTGCAGTACCGCCAGCAAACACGAAGATGCCGGGTCCCAAGGGATGCTCGATGCCCTGATCGAGAAATGTACCATCCTGCATCGGAGCCAGGAAGTAGCGCAGCCAGCCCAGGAACTGCCGGTTAAGTTGTGTATCAAACTCATCCCAGAAGACCAGCGGAATCTGACCCCTTAAGTTGATATCGCGGATCTGGTGAAATGCTCCCACCAGCTCACTGGCGTTTGTATACTGCGACAAGTTGCAGTTAAACTCAGCAAATCGCCCGCCGCCAAAGGACTTGGCCACTTGCTTGATCGCAAAGGACTTGCCTGCTCCTGGCGGGCCAAACACGGCGATGGATAAAGGCTTGGCTCGTGCACCGCGAAGGTAATCCTGCATTAGGTTCCGAATGCTGCAGATACCTTCGATCTCGTAGCGATCGGCGCTACGCCAATTGCCTACTTTTTCGACAGGTACGCGGGGCAGTGCAATTCGTGCTCCCTGCTTGGCAATGTCTGCCGCTAATCGATAAGCAGGATCAGCCTGCGCTGGTTGCTTGGATAACTCGTAGTCGAGAAGGGTCTTACAGCTCATTGCAACGCTAATCGGGGTGCTGACAGCTGCGAAAGCATGTTTGCCGTTCATTCTGCCTTTCAAAACCTTGGCGATCTCAGCTTGGGGGAAGGCCAGAAAGCGCTCACCGATACGGTAGCCGAGGCGGTGTAGCTCGCGGGAAGCGTATAATCCTCGTTCCAGAGCATCTTCCCATCGGGGTGACTTTGGATTCTGCTGCACAGCTCGCACCAATGCCGCCGTAATGCACATGTTATAGCCCATCGCAGTTCCGGCGTACAGCTTCTCCCAATAGCCCTCTTGGCCGATTCGATCAAACACCAGCGTGAGCCGGTCGGGCTCGATCATCAGTGCGCCACTCAGACCGATGGAGACGATCACCCTGGCAAACGACAACTTTCCATCAATCGTAAATGGGCACGTTGGACACTTCACCGCTTCAGTCACTTGCTCCAGCATCCGCTCCCAGGATAACGAGGGACCGATGTAGATCGGGCACTTGCGCAAATCACTTAGAGGTACCAGCAACGTTGTCTTGCCGGCCAAGCCGCATTTGATCAGCCTGGTGTAAAGTGATTCCTTGGCTTCTTGACTGTGGAACATCGACGATTTGAAGATCACATGTTGTAACTGCGTTGTGTCAGTACGTGGCTTCAGCACAGCCGGCCAGGCATCCGGTGCATTGCGAAAACCTTGATTAGAATCTTCGATAACTAGCGTTTGCGGAATTCCAGGATAGGCGCAGGATGAGTAATCAAACTCACCGCGGTCGCTGTCCAGCCACTCGGCAACCCGAAACGAGCCCTGCTCATCTTTAGCCTGTTCCCAAATGGTGTACGTGCATACGACCTTGCCGGTATTTGGTGTCGCAAGCAGTTCCGCCGGCAATGTGACACCTACGACTTGTCCCGGGTACATCATCTGGAGCAGATTGGTCAATAAGGCTGAGCCACCCGGCTGCGCGCCGATGTTGGACTTGGACTTATTGATCAGCTTTAAGAAGAACTCATCGCTGCTGCTCAGTCCCTTACGCACAATCATCCAGTCGACCGTCGGGTCGCCAATGACGTGGATGGGTTTGGATTGCTCCTTGTCACGCATGGCTGCCATGCTCAGCTCCTTGGCAGGATGCACCTGCCGGCCTCTCCACTATCGTCAATGATACAGCAGGCGGCGGCAGGAATAGTGGAGCAGCCTGGGTGATGAGCGCTGGCTGCTGTGTCGCGCCAAGCTGCGGCTAAAATAGCGCTAATGTGCGGTAATCCCGTTGTGATCGGACGGGCTGTAGCAAGCCGGGCATAGGCGCAAGGAGGAGGCGATGGTATCAGAGGCAGCAGGCTGGCGCCGGTGGCGTGTACGCCCGGTATTCCTCAGCAGCACTTTTCGCGACATGCATGCGGAGCGGGACTGGCTGCGCGAGCATGTCTTTCCTGCGCTGACGGAGCGGCTGGTTGAGCGCGGCTATCACCTGGAGGTCATTGATCTGCGGGTGGGTGTGGAGACAGCCGAGCTGGGCAGCGAGGAAGCGCGGGAGCTGTTGGTGCTCAAGGTGTGCCTGAACGAGATCGAGCGCAGCCGGCCATACATGATCGTGCTGCTGGGCGACCGTTACGGTTGGCGGCCGCCGGCGGAGCGCATGGTGCGGGCGGCGCAGGAGGCGGGTTTCGATACGGACGTGGCGGACAAGAGCGTCACGGCGCTGGAGATCGAGTTCGGCATCCTCGGGCGTGACCCGGAGCAGATTGAGCGCAGCTTCTTCTTTTTCCGTGAACCACTGCCCTACGCCAGCATGCCGCGCGAGATTGCCGCCAGCCTCAGCGACGAGTACTCCGGCGCCCAGGATGTCCGCGATGGGTTTCAGCGCCTGCAGGCGCTGAAGCAGAGGATCGCGGAAGATCCGCGGCTGGGCCCGCACGTGCGTAGATACCGCGTCGAGTGGGACGCGGAGAAGCAGCGGGTCACGGGTCTGGAAAGCTTCGGCGACATGGTGCTGGAGGTATTGTGGCAGGCGCTTGACGAGGAGACGCGCGCAGCGGCCGAGGAGCGCGAACCTACATGGGAGGAGCAGGAGCGTGAGCGGCTGGAGGAGTTTATCGAGCAGTGCGGGCGGGGCTTTGTCGGGCGCGAGGCGATCACCGGCGAGCTGCTGCAATTCGCGCAGTCGCCCCCCGGCCATGACGCTTGGGGCGTCTGCGTGACTGGCGCGGCCGGCTCGGGCAAGAGCGCGCTGTTCGCGCATCTGTGCCGGGAGCTTGACCAGCGGGACGTGGTGGTACTGTCGCACGCGGCGGGGATCAGCCCGCGGGCCGGCTCAGTGGGCACGATGCTGCGGCGCTGGGTGGGGGAGCTAAGCGCGGTACTGCAGCAGCCCGATCCGCTGACGGAGCAGTCCTCGGCCGAGGACATCAAGCGAGTCTTCGCCGAGTGCTTAAGCCGAGCCGCGGTTAGCCGGCGCGTGGTCGTGTTGGTGGATGCGCTGAACCAGTTCGAGCCGGTACCGGAGGCGCGGCACTTGTTGTGGCTGCCGGAGCTGTGGCCGCAGAACGCGCGCTTCATCGCCACGGCGATCCCCGGTACGGAATCGGAGGCGGCGGGCAAGCGCCGCGGCGTCGCCCTGCGCGAGCTTGAGCCGCTGCAGCTTCCCGAGGCCGAGGGCATCGTGCGCAAGGTTTACGGACGCTACCACCGCGAGCCCAACCGAGCGGCGGTGCAGCTGCTGCTGGAGAAGCGGGACACTGCCGGCGGACTGGCATCCGGCAATCCGCTGTGGCTGGAGCTGGCGCTGGAAGAGCTGAACCTGCTGGACGAGGACGACTTCGCGCGTGCCGAGCGCGAGTACAGCGGCGGGGCGGCGGAGAAGCTGCAGCAGCTGATGCTGGACAAGGCACGCAGCCTGCCGGGCGGCGTGCCGGCCCTGTTTGCCACGCTGCTGGAGCACACGGAGGAGGTGTATGGCCGGGCCTGGGCGCGGGCCTTTGCGAATCTCATCGCGCTGAGCCGCACGGGCTGGCGTGAACTGGACCTGCAGAAGCTGCTGCCCAAAGTCGCGCAGATGCTGGAGCCGCAGGGCGCGGAGGAGCCGTGGGATGCCCTGCGCTTCGCCGCTCTGCGGCGGGGCTTCCGCGGGCAGCTGGTCAAGCGCGGCAGCCAGGAGCAGTGGGACTTTGCCCACGCCCAGATGCGCATCGCCATCCGCGAGCGCAATCTGCGGGATGAGGAGCAAGCGCAAGCCCTGCACACGGCTATCGCCGATCACTTTGAGGAGCTGCCGCGGGAAGACCCGTTGCGGATCGCGGAGCTGATGTACCACCTGATCCAGGGTGACCTGAAGGAGCGGGCGGCGAAACACCTTGTTGATTGCTCGACTCAAGCTGAGCTTAACGCCTCCATCACCTCGTTATTAGTACAGATCATCAACGCAGAACAGGCATCTTCAGTCACAGCAACTGCACCCGTTGATTCAGTAGCTTGGACGTTATCAATGATCGAGCAATGCATCGATGATACCGACTTCACCATCCGCTTATGCGGTGATGCTCTTGCGACACTCGTTATCTTGATGAAAGACTGGACTCTACTTACCACCAGAACTGCATTGCTTGAAGGCATCTTGAGCATACTCAAGTCTTTGCCAGTAAACCACATCGTCGATACCGAACTTATTTTCATCAAATACAGCTATTTTGAACAGTTAGGCGATGCCTATGCCAAGCTTCACAGATATCTCATGGCAGAGGAATGCTATCAAGAGGTGAGTAGATTTGGAGCTACGCTTTCTTCAGCAGTCACTGATGATCAACGTGGTTTGTTAGCTTTAGCAATATCTAACAGCAGACTAGCTGATTTAGCAGTTCGTCGTAGCGACTATCGCAATGCAGAAGAGTACTACCTCACTGCATTGAAGCATTACATCCAGTTAGCTCGGCTTGACCCTCACAACCGTGGTTACCTGAACAATATCGGAGCTTTGAACGAGAGGTTAGGTGATCGGTATCGTGACAACGGGAATCCGAGTCAAGCACTTAAATACTACGAGGAATCCCTTCGCAATAGTGAGTTGCTACAGAACATGTTTCCGAACGACTTGATGGTACTCCAGAACTTACCTTTCGCGTACGAGAGAGTCGCACACATTCTCAACATCCAAAATAATCTCAGTACTGCACTAATGTATGCTGAAAAGAGCATGGCAGCCGCAGAGAATGTGATTCAGATAGATCCTGATGCTGTAGAAAGCTTAAGAAGCTTCGTCTATTCCTGCTGGACTTACAGCGAAGTTCTGGCAAATACAGGACAGAAAGCCAAGGCAGTTGCTGAATTGAAGAATGCGTTGGAGGTTTGCCGAAAGCTGGAGAAGCGCGTCGGTGATGAGAAGGAATACAGCAGAATGGTAGGGAAATTACTTGGGAAAATAGGAGAGTTATTGACATGAGTAATGATGACAGTGCATATGACTATTTGTTGCAAGCATTGAAGCGTAGCGTTGAGCTGTGGCAACAATCAGGAAAGGAGACACGCGAAACACTCGATGTTGCTAGAGGCACTATCCGTCTTGCGGATTACTTATTAAAGAACAACAGAACACCAGAAGCATTATCTGAGTACCTTGAAGTTCTGAAGTTTCTGAATAATATGACAGAGGATGAAAGAAAACTGGTTGACGTAGTGTATCTAATGGGTCTTGTTTATGAACGTATTGGTGGAGCATACTTAGTTATGCGAAAATTAGACGAGGGGATGGAATACCTTGACAATTGCGATCGAGTTGCATCTGAATTGCTCAAGATTGCTCCCGAGAATCCGATATTCGTTGGATTAAAAGCGTTAGCATGCTTTAAACTAATCAAGGCCCACCGCGCCAAAGGAGCAAAATACAATCTGCTGCAAGTAAAAGGGCGATTGTATCATGTGAATATGATTCTACACATCCAGGAGAAGTGTCTTGAAATGCTGCATGGATACAAGCAAAGAGGAATGCAATTTGACGAGCAAACAGAGAAGATCATCGTAGAACTTGAATCTATTTAGGAATGTTCATGTAGGCTGACACTGCTACACAGGGGCCGTAGTACTTCGAACAGGGGCTTGAAAAGCAGGTGATCCGATTGCAGCTATTGTGTACATGAGACGTTGCCATGAGGAGTTGAAGAGAATGCGCTCGGCTGGGATGCACTTGGATACGCAAGCTGCAGACGTTCTGAAGCGCCTGGACGCGCAAGAGTGAGAACGAGCATGTTACAAGATCGTCCAGGCAGGCTGGACGATGTTAGGCACAGCAATTATGTATGAGCTCAGTGGGCTTAGCAAACGCTAAAAGCACAGCAGTTGGCCGTAGGCCAGACGCCGTGCCCAGGCAACAAGCAGCGCAGACTGAGCAGTATGGAGTCGCCATGTCATATCAACCGCAGCCTATTGATACCTCGAGCATCCAGCTCCCGGCGGAATTGCTCGAACTGACGGAACTGCTGGCGAAGAACTCGCACGATAACTGGGCCAGCCAGCGCATCGCCGACGGTTGGACCTGCGGCCCCCGGCGCGACGATGCGCTGAAACAGCACCCGGACCTCGTGCCCTACGAGGACCTCAGCGACGCGGAGAAGGAGTATGACCGGCTGGCGGCCATGGAGACAATCAAGGCGATCATCCTGCTGGGCTACCGCATCAGCCGATAGGGGAAGCTTGCAGCCAGTGCAAGGATTGCAGCGGTGCCGCCCTGGAACCGGCGGCCTCGTCGAACGCATCAACCGAAGATCAGCTAGACATGAAGGCTGGTCATACATACCTAAATAGCTGCTTGTTATCCCTGCGGCACGCTAGGCGGACGGTGCTGGTGCAGCTGCACCCAGTCGGCGTTCTCCCACAGCGACTCCTGCCCCAGTTCGTGGATCAGCTGCTGGGCGACGTCCAGCCGCCCGGCGTCGACCGCCTTGCTGATCAACTCGCTGGCCAGGTTGAAGCGCCGGTGCGCCAGGTTGTACTGAAGCAGCTCCTCGGCATAGGTCATCTTCTCTTCGTAATACGCGATGGCGCCGCCGATGACAAAGGCCAGCGCCACGAAGAGCAGCAAGCTCTCCTCGATCAGCATCCACGGCCCTTCACTGCAGCCGGCGGTGAACAGGCACTGCTGCGTTAACCGCGTGGCCAGTACCACGATCACGGCAGCGTAGAACATGGCATTGCGCCAGCGCGCGCTGCGGTCGCAGAGCCGGCCGTTGACGCGCAGGCGGCGGTGGAAATACTTCTCCTGGTCGCGCGCCCACTGTTCGCGCAGGTAGGCGATGCGCTCAGGCAGGGGCAGGGGCAGCCCGGGTTCCGCGAGGCTGCCGGGCCTGCCGATGGGCATTACCCAGGCCATGATCGCCCAGCGCACCCATTGCAGTTCGCCGCGGTGCTTATCGAGGTAGTGATCGGGCACGCGCCACTTCGCGCCCAGCGCCAGCCAAAAGTACTGCACCCGCATGGCTTCGGCCAGCGCGCGGTAGCCCAGAAACTTGTCGTGCCACAGCGCGGAGCGTCGCAGCGACAGCAGCGCCAGCGCCAGGGCCAGCGGGAAGCCCAGCAGGACGGCCGACCCCCAGCGACAGCCCACCAGCAGTTGATCGTACACCTCTAGGCAGGCAAAGCCCAGCGTGGCCAACAGGGCTAGCCATAAGATGGAACGCTGCTGCAGGAGCTTGTAATGTGCGGCAAGAACGTCGGCACAGGCATAGCGCTTGACATTGGCTCGCAGCACTGGGGATGCTTGATTGAGGTCGATGCCACCGGTCAGATACTGGCCGCTTTGATCAATCTGCATGTTGCTGCGACCCAGTAACCGATCCACCTCGTGGTTGTAGTCATCGATCTCGGCTAGGATCTTATGGTAGAGCGCTTCATTGTCCTGGCCGTCGTCGTGGCGCTCCGGATATAAGATGCGCAGACTGTAGGATGTCCCGGCCAGCGCTTTGTCCCGGCGTGGGCAGAGGATGTGGCACACCGGTCCGATGCCGGCTGGCTCCTTCAAGTCGCACTTCAGGTCGTCCGGCCGGGGCAGGCCGCGGAGGTTGAGGCTGACCACCTTGGCCGTGCCGCTCGTGCCGTTGGCGTCGTTACCGTCCCACAGCGCCAGCAGCAGGTGGCTGTGGCGCGCGATATACCAGCCCAGCTCACCGTAGGGTTCACGCTGGCTCTCTTCGCCAGGCGCGCTTGAGGTGAGCTTCTCTTCAGCGATAGGCAGCTCGAACCAGCTTTCGGCTCGGCTGAGAAGCGCATTAAACTCCGCGATGGACTCCGGCGAACTGAACTCCCGCTCGTAGTCCGCCCGGCGCATCGGCAGGGGTACGACTAAGCTGACGCGCGGCAGCTCAAGGGCGGCGCGCGCTGCCAGCCGGTCTGCTCCTTCAGCCAGAGCGGAAAGCAGCACCAGGTCGGAGTGCGGGCACCTGGCCGCCAGATCCGCCAGCAGCTCCTGTATCCGCTTCGCTAGCGTGCCGTCGTGTGAATCAACAACATCCCGGTGCCCCGTAACCCCGACGACAACCGGGATCTTGGCGAGCGCTGCATCACCTGATCCTGGAACGCTCATTACGCCTCCCGAGCAGAACCATAGCTTAAGTATAGTCGAGCCCTGTACTGCCGATGAACAACTACTCATCTATCGTGGATGCGTCTGCTACCAAGTGCGCCGACGAAAGCAAGTTTGGCTGGATCGGTCTGTGTATTGAAGAGCGGCTGTGGACGCAAGTGCGGTACCCGTAGTCTGCCGACCGGCGTATGTCGAACTATTCTGACCTCCTGCCAGCCGCTGCACATCGCTTATCGAGCCGCGAGCATTGCGCTGTCGGAGTTGGCATAGAGGTATGCGAGTGCTGTTAAGCGTCTGAAGCTCTGGACGACAAAGCAGCCTTAGAACCGCCGCATGGCAGACACAGCCGGATTCTCGCCGGATTTCCTCATACCCCTCTGGACATCAGCACCCGGAGTCCTGGCCGGCCGCAGCGTGGACGCGCTGTTGCTGGCGCTGGTGCTGCTCTGGCTGGCCAAGTTCGCCTGGCCGCAGCTGCTCAAGAAGCAGCGCGAGCCCCAACGGTTGGAATCACACAACGCAAGCTTATCCCGTGGGGCGCGGAGAGGCCGCGGAGAGTGGTGCGCGGCGCCTAGGCTGACACCTCCAATTGAGAAAAGTAGCCCCAATAGGAATCGTGGAAGTAATCACGAGCATGCCGCGGCGGCGAAGGCTTCTCACCAGAGCAAGCTAGCTCTGATATCCTTTGCGGTTTAGCGTTTACCAGTCGCTTTCTACCTCTAGGCTACGGCGGTTGGAGCGTGACGTCTAGCCCGACTCTCTGAGCAGAAAGCAATTCCACTCGAGGATCAGATGTAGATCGACGTTCGCAGACAATAAAGGTACTGCTGCACTCACATACTAAGGTCAGACACCCGTCGCGTACTTAGCTGGCGCAGCAGGGCTACAGTCGGTCATATTCGAAAAGAAGCTGCTAGACGTGTATATAATGGCAGTCGGATGAGTGTGCAACCAGCTTGCCATGCTGAGTGATAGACCGTGCGATTGTGGGTCTTGGCGCAGGAGCTGCTTGTACCCACAGGAAGAAAGACGAGCAATCGAGAAGGCTCCGAGCAGTGGAGGATGGCGATGGAAGACCGGTGGCTCTCGGTAGATGAGATCGCTTCGCATCTAGGTGTGAAGCGAGATACAGTCTATAAGTGGATCAGAGAACGGCAGTTGCCAGGCCATAAGATCGGTCGCCTTTGGAAGTTCGATAGAAAGCAGATCGATGAGTGGGTTAAATCAGGCGGCGCTAACGAGACTGAGCCTGGTTCGAGAGGAGATCGTTAATGTCAGAACCACTCGCCGATAAGATCATACAAGAAATCGGTCAGGCAGCAGCGTTGTACTATCGTCTCATTATGCTTGTGGCCCCGGCCGGTGCGGGTAAAACCGCTGCGCTTCGAGAGGTTCATGAGCGCACATCCGCTCCGCTCGTCAATGTCAACTTTGAGCTATCTCGACTAATGCTGGATCTTACCGAGCGCCAGCGAGCACTGCTATTACCTCGCCTTCTCTCGGAGATCGTCGGCGCAACCGCAACCGACGTAGTCTTGTTGGACAACAACGAGGTCCTCTTTGATGTATCGCTCAAGCAGGACCCACTGCGGCTCCTGCAGGGACTCTCACGGAACAAGACGGTGGTCGCAGCTTGGTGCGGTTCCATCGACGGTGATGGCATGGTCTACGCAACGCCGGACCATCCAGAATACAGACGATATCCCGTAAGAGAATTTTTAGTTGTGAACACTGGGGTTATTGGATGAAGACACGGCACGAAAGCGCATGGGAGAAGCTACGATGAAATACGGAGAGTTGATTCAGTTTGAGCCTATCGAGTCTGTTGTGCAGCTGCGGGACGCAGACGAGGCCACTGCCGCACGGCAACTTGTCCAGACTTATGTCATCTCCGAGGACATAGCCGAGAAGCTGGCCAACCTTGTCGTTCCTCAGCTTCAGTTCGACCAACCCATGGATAACAGAGGCCTGCTAGTCGTCGGAAACTACGGCACTGGCAAGTCTCACCTCATGTCTGTAATCTCCGCCCTGGCCGAAAACGGCGATTTGGCTGCAAGCCTGAACGATAAAAATGTGGCGGCAGCAGCAAGCAAAATCAGCGGACGCTTTAAGGTGGTTCGAACCGAGATCGGGGCCACCACCATGTCTTTGCGCGACATCCTCGTTGCCGAACTGGAGGAACATCTTGCGGCGATGGGCGTAGCCTAT
Organism: uncultured Planctomycetales bacterium; assembly: GCA_964465955.1. Lineage (GTDB taxonomy): Bacteria > 4484-113 > 4484-113 > 4484-113 > JAFGCY01 > CAYXMN01. The sequence goes on along the minus strand of CAYXMN010000074.1, from coordinate 273 downwards.
TCCTTTCCGGCTGCAGACAAGGTTCCCAACAACAAGCGCGCCTTCGAAGATATGATGACCGCCTTCTACCAGGAGTTTCCCGATCACGGGCTGCTCCTTGTGGTGGACGAGTTGCTAGATTACCTGCGGACGCGCAAGGACCAGGAGTTGATCCTTGATCTCAATTTCCTGCGTGAAGTCGGCGAGGTCTGCAAGGACCTGCGCTTCCGCTTCATCGCTGGTGTCCAGGAAGCCATCTTCGACAGCCCGCGCTTCTCCTTTGTGGCCGACAGC
>CAYXMN010000073.1:0-12473 GCA_964465955.1 uncultured Planctomycetales bacterium | reverse complement strand
CGCCACCATCCGCGTGCCGCTCGACCGAAGCCGGGTGGCGCTCGATCGCTTGGAAGTTGAATCGCTACTCGATGGAGAGCACGATAACCAGCCAGCCCTCGTGACGGTGCATGCCGGTGCAGGGGGCGTCGATTCGTGCGATTTCGCTGAGATGCTGGTCCGCATGTACACGTTGTGGGCGCCCCGCGAGAAGATGACGCTGGACATCACTGATGAGAACCGTGCTGAAGAGGCGGGCATCCAGTCGATGACGCTACGCTTCGAGGGCACCCATGCTTTTGGCTACCTTAAGGGCGAAACAGGTGTGCACCGGCTGGTGCGCCTGTCACCCTTCGATAAAAACCACCGCAGGCACACGTCATTTGCGAGTGTGGACGTAATCCCCGAGATTCAAACGGACGCTGAGGTTGAGGTCAGCGAGGACGATTTAAAAATCGACGTATATCGCGCGTCAGGCGCGGGCGGGCAGCATGTCAATAAAACGAGCTCTGCCATCCGCGTGACCCACCTGCCAACCGGCATCATTGTGACCTGTCAGAACGAACGGAGCCAGCATATGAACCGGGAGGTTGCGCTACGCCAGTTGAAAAGCAAGTTGTTGGTGCTGATGGAGCGTGAACACAAAGAGCGGATCGAGGATCTGCGCGGCGTGCAAACTGAGATTGCGTGGGGCAGCCAAATTCGCAACTATGTGTTGCATCCGTACCAATTGATCAAGGATCTCCGCTCGGGATATGAAACAGGAAACACCCAGCGCGTCCTTGACGGAGATATCAATCCGCTGATCTGGGCCCATTTGCGTTGGGCACGCGCTCAGCGTGAAGTTAGCCAAGGCTAGGCTCCGGGTATACCATGAACACTAGCCGTTTTAGTGCATCTTAGAACTGAGCCGCGAATCCGGCTAGAATGGAACCTGTTATGAGCGATACGTTTAACCGTTGTGAGTTTATTAAAGCAACCGCCTTGCTCGCATCCGCCGGCGCGTTGGTGCTAGGCGGGGCTAGGGTTGCCCATGGCCAGCAAACGGGTTGGGAAGCTAACCTTGGAAAAATCAAGGAACTCAATGAAAAGGCGCCGGTGCTTGTCAAAGCTAAGTTCATGGACTCAGATGGCCAGTTGATGGAAGAGAAAAAGGTTTACGTTCGCTGGGAAAAGGTTAACAAGAACGCTGGCCGTTGGATTGTGCTTTCCGCATTCTGCACTCACTTAAAATGCGTAATTGAATACGACGAAAGCGAAGAGCTGTTCCAGTGTCCTTGCCATGGCAGTCAATTCGACCTGGATGGCGGAGTGATCAATCGTCCTGCTAAACATCCGCTGGCTGACTATAGCGAGTTGGTCGAGGAACGCGGAGAGGATTTGATTCTTAAACGCGAAACGAGCTAACCCAGCAGCGCGCATTGCCGCTCGCGCCTAGCGAGGCAACCTTGCCCCACAGCGCTGGCAGTACAACTGCTCGCGGGGTGCAGGGGTGCCGCAATAATTGCAGTATTTCCATTTGAATGCCAGCGCAGCAATCGGATTTACAATTAAGCTGGGGCGCTTGAAACTACTGCGTTCTTGTGCATCCTTAATCAAACGGTAAGCGATCATCCAGTTGATCGCCACTACGCTTAACACACCTAGCATCATTACCAACACGAGGCCGCCTTGGACCAGTTCGACGCCGAAGGCGAAGAAGTCATACAGGCCGTGCCAGAAGATGGCTGTCAGTAGCCCTCTCCAAACAAACGCCGTTTTCGCGGCTGGGCTTACCGCAAATCGAGCCCGTCCGATGTAGTAGCCCATCATCACGCCCCACAGTGCGTGCCCCGGCACGGAGAGCACCGCGCGCATGACGGCGACGGTAATGCCGCTCCCGAACCCTTCTGCCGCAGACATGAAAACATAAGCGATGTTTTCAACGGCGGCGAAGCCTAGGCTGGCCGCCACGGAATAGATGATGCCGTCGTAGGGTTCGTTAAAACTGGGATGGCGCACGGCGAGCAGGCGCAGCGCCCAATATTTGACCGTCTCTTCGGACAAAGCGACAACCAGCCAAACGGTGAGCGCCAAGCCTAACCAGCCTGCTTCGCCGAAATTAAACAGGCTTTCGAAGACGGCGGCGGGGATAACGGTTAAAAAGCTGACAAAGAACACCAGCAGGACGCGGCCCAGCGGTTCACGCTCATACTTGTCGCGCACATAGACGAAGTGGAGCATGAAGGCTACAGGCGCCAGCGCCGCGGCTAAGAGCAATCCTGTCATCGCGCGAATTATAGCCTGCTATAGCTGCCCGCTGCCTGGCGTGCCTGGCGGATCAGGCAAGACCCTGAAATCCATCGCGTTGCTGGTCAGCCGCTTCACCACCGCAATTTGCCCATTTTCCGCGCCTTGAGGTATCTCGACTTGAATCAGCGTATCAGTCCAGCTCAGTACAGTTAATGCCAGCTGGCCGAGGCGTACTTGATCATTTGCCTCTTGGGTGCCGAAGTGCGTGCCTGTGATTGCGATTGTCTCGCCGATTGCGGCCTCCACAGTTGAGAGCGCAGTGATCTGCGGGCGGTGGAGGAAAGCCAGATCTACCGCATTGGAAACGAACTTGCGGTTGATGACGCAGACCCAGCTATCGATGCTAGGCACAGGACTGGTCAGCGTGATCAGTTTGCTGTTATGGGTGCTGCGGGGCAGGGCGTATCCTTGGGCAAACGCAATGGCAGTGAACATGTTTCCAAAGTGTAAGCCCTCCAGCACGACATCGCCTTGGCCAATCTCCTGTAAGGAGGGCGTAGCCGAATCAAGTTGCGGTATATCGCCGGTGGCTGCCGCCACGATAGCGATGGGGAACGTGTACGATGAGACACCGGTGTCTACCCTCAATTCGTAGCTCCCATCCTCCAATCCGCCCGGTAGCACTGCGACTATCCCATTTGGGTTGATTCGTTCGACCAGGGCAGGTTGCCCCGCGACAGCCACACTGAGGCTTGCCGGGAAACCGTGCCCGGTAATCAGCACGCGGCTGTCAGCCTGGGCCACCGGAGGGATGACCCCTTGGATCCACGTCGGGATGGTTTTATCGGAAAATACGGCAGTGATGTGGTTGCTTGCAGGTTTGCCATTCACTTCAATCCTAACAGCGCCGGAGGTCGGCCGGATTCCATCTGGCAGCTGCACCTGGATAAGATTCTTCGACCAGCTCAGCACATCAATGGTGAAGCCCGCGACTGTGACTGACCGGTTAGCCACCGCTTCGCCAAAACCATAGCCAACGATGTCGAATGGTTCATCCGGATCCGGCACAATCGGCTGGGTCAACTGGATGAACGTGCTAAAGGGTCCATCAGCTACTGTAATCGTGACAATATTGCTCGAATACGGATAGGCCTCATCAGCGCCTGTACGGTAGCTGCTAACCTGTGCTTGGTATAAACCGCTGACAGTGTATGTATGCGACCAGACGATGCCTGGCGGCGTTTCTTGGTTGCCGTCTCCATAATCGATAGTAATGACGTCATTCGCACCGAATCCAAGCGGCTCTGCGGTGAACTCCACCTCCAGCGGAGTGCTGCCGGAGGACGGACTGGCATTAAGGACTATCGATCTGGCGTCAGATACATAGCTGCCTGCCACACTTGCCCCGGTGCTATCACCGATGGTTACCTCGCCGAAATACAATCCTTCAGTTGCGAACGTGAAAGTCTCAACGGCGCTGCCTTGACTGGTAACACCAGGGTTCGCTGTATCGAAAGTCCAATCATAGGTGAACGGGCCAGTTCCTCCGCTGAGGGTGACAGAATAGGTGAAGTGCAGATGGTTGTTGGGATCGGGGGTGACGGCGATGCTGTCGATTTCCAGCGGCCCCGGAGGACCGGCAGTGATCTCGATTGGAGTACTGACCGCGGGGGCTTGATGACCGGCTGCATCGGTGGCTGTCAGCTGCACGTTGTAGGTGCCCGCTGCGCTGTACGCGTGCGACACTTCCGTGCCGCTGGCTTGGCTGCCGTCGCCGAAATCCCAGTTCAAGGTATATGGCGCGGTACCGTTATACGGCACAGCCCAGTAGTTGACGGTTGTGCCGATTGGCGCGCTGGCGAGGTCGGCGAAGGCGCTGATGGTGAATCCGCCGGGGCGTGCGATGGTGTTGTTTTCCGCCACAAGGAAATAGCCCAGGCAGTTAATGTTGAATCCGACGCGGTTGTTCTCGTCACCCCGCCCAGTGTTAATCATCGTTGCGGCATGAGTAACCGGGTCGATATAGTATAGATAGAGCAACACTCCCTCATATTCGCCTGCGGCGGGGCTGCCCATGGTGATCCGCACGGTGAGGCGTCCGCTGAAACCCGCGCCGGGTGCCAGATGCGGCGTGAAGTGCATCCCCTGACGCCCGGTAATGTTCGAGGGCAAGGCGGAGGTGGTATGTGCGTTGAGCGCGTCGGCGACGGCAACAAGTTCACCATCGACATCACTGGCGGCTACAGGGCTGCCAGGATCCACACTCAAGTTGTAATCCAACTCGCCTAGGTTCGCACCCGGATCAGGCGCGCCGGTGTAGTTTCCACCACCGCAACTTGTGAACAGCAGGCTCGCTGTCAAAAGCAGGCCAAGCAATAATCTGCATCGCATAATTTACCTCACAAGCTGCATAAAGTATGTCAACCAAACAGCGCCGCTCCGGCGCACAGCCCGGCCAGCACGATCGCCAGCGTCCACGGCATGGTTAGCCGGGTGAGTTCGCCGACGGGGACTTTGCAGAAGTTGGCAATCCACACGTTATGAGTGTTGGTCGGATCACACACTCCCTGCAGCATTCCCACTGCGAAAAACGCTGCCATCGTCAAACCGGCGGGCAGAATTGCACTACCAGAAATTATACCCACAACGCCGCTGCCCATGCCATAGAGATTTAGCGGCCCCCGGTATAGCGCGAGTGGCGACATGATGAAAAACAGGACCACAAACCAGACCGGCTGGCGCAGAGGCAGGCTTGCCAGCAGCGGCGTGAAACTTCCCGCCACCTGGGGCAGGGCGGTCGCTTGCAGCAGCAGTCCAATGCCGATCAGCAGCACGACTGCCGGGGCGGCCTGGGTTACGCCTTCAAACAGCGCTCTCATGATGCGGTTGGCGTTCGCGCCGTCGTGGGCAAGCGAGGCCAGGGCCGCGAACAAGATTCCCGCAGTCAGCGCCGCCAGTATGCCGATATTAATACCTGGTGCTTCTTCGCCGGCCAGACTGGCATGCAGCGTGGACCAAAGCAACAGCAGCAAGGGTACGAGCACCGCAGCCCCAGTTAGCCAATTTTCGGGCCGGTTATACCAGCCCGGCGTCCCAGGTGGCCGGACAGCGAAAAGGATCAACCTGGCCAGCAACAGAAGGGTCAACACCGCCAGGAGAAATAACAACAGGCCCGCCAAGCAGTGTTTGAGTATGAGCCAAAGTGGCGGCATGGCCAGGGCAATGACTAGAAGCATGATAGCCAGCAGCACCAGGCTGCTCAGCGGCCACAGTTGATTGCGCCACTCCCCGTGTTTGGCGAGATGTTTGATCAAAAAAGCAGAGGCGACTATAAAAAAAATCGCCGCCATGACCAGCGCAAACGGGATGATATCCGCGGGAGTCAATCCGAGCACATCCACAAACAGCTTCCAATTTACTGGATTGAGGCAGCCGCCCAGGCTCAGTCCATACAGAAATAGAGCACCGGCAACCTTAGGCTCAAATCCAAGGCTGAACATCAGGGGCAGCGTAATGGACGCCACCATGATTACCGCACCGAGCCCGCCCAGCGACGTAAACAAAAGCGCGATTACCACGAGTAGTAGGATAGCCAGCCGGAAGCGGTCCTCGCCTGCATATTCCGCCGCATACCGCACAATCCGTTCCGCCGCCCCGGTAATTCTCAACAGGGCCGCAAGGAAAGCTCCAAGTAGCACCGCGAATATCGCGCCAGAGAGCCTTGCCACGCCAGCCTCCACTACGTCTGCTTGAAGCTGCTGCAGCGCGGTCATCAGCCCGGTGGAGCTTATGGTAGGTACGATGGCGGCTATCGCAAGTGCGAGCGCGGCGAGTGGCAACGCCAGCGTGGCGCTCAGGCGCCGGCTAATCATCAGCCAGGCGAACGCCGCGAGAATCACAAGATACACAACTGCCAGCACACCCTGCACGGCTTACATTCTAAGCCAAGCCGGGCTGCTGGCAGATCATCTGTTTACGCGCTGGTCGCTCGATTAGCCTGCGGCAGCGTGCTGCAGTTTCGCCTCCAGCGTAATTTGTACGCTGGACAACGCTTTACTCACCGGACAGCCGACCTTTGCATCCTGCGCCAGTTTTTGGAAGAGGGCCTCATCGATGCCCGGTACCACGCCAACCGTACTCAGGGCAATCGCGGTAATCGCGAAACCAGCTTCCGTCTTCTCCAACTTGACGCTGGCGGTGGTGTCAACAGACTTGGCGGTGTGACCGGCTTCCGCCAGCATATGTGACAGCGCCATGCTGAAACAGCCAGCATGTGCTGCGGCGATCAGCTCTTCAGGATTAGTGCCCGTGCCAGACTCAAACCGGGACGGGAAGGAATAGGCGCCCTTGAACGCGCCGCTGCCCGTCGCCATCGTACCTTTACCTTGCGGCAGATTGCCTTCCCACTTCGCTGCTGCTGTCCGAATCGCCATCATGTTCTCCTGCGTACCTGGTTGAAGTTAGTCTCAATACCAACCAACGCGCCTAATTAGTTTATCTCTTCGGTCGCATCGCCTGCTTTCGGCAGTGCAAATCAACATCAAAGCAGCGCGAGATCACAGCCGCTCTTTATCCAACTTATTCGCTGGACTTGGTATACTAGGCTTGAGATGGCTAAAACGCTCTACGTCCTCCGGCACGGCAAGTCGAAACGCGGGCCGGAATTCGATACTGATTTCGATCGTACACTGGCGCCGCGCGGACAGCGTGACGCACCAGTGGTGGGTAAACTGCTCAGCAGTTTCAACGTACCACCTCAACTGATCATTTCGAGCCCGGCGGCCCGGGCGCGGGAGACGGCGGAGATGGTGGCGGCTGAACTCGATGACGCTTCCTTACAATTTGACGAAGGCTTCTACGGTGCACTAAGTACCGAGCTATTGCAAGCTGTCCAACAACTGCCCGACGAGATCGACTCGGTGTTGTTGATTGGTCATAATCCTGCGCTAGAAGGCTTGCTCGACGAGTTGACCGGCAGTTTCAGAGCGCTGCTCAAGACGTGCAGCTTGGCTGTGTTGGTCTGCGAGGCCGAGACATGGGACGCGGTGCAACCTAACAGCTGCCGGCTTGTCAAGCTCATCCATCCCAAGGAAATCCCGTCCGGGGATGAGGATTAGCGTCATCGCTGACGCTGCCGCCAGCCGCTAGCTTATTCTCCGCGCGCTTCAGGTGCCCGACGGCGCAAGGCGAAGCACCCGATCAGCACGCAGAATACACCAAAAGCCGCATAACCTACAGCATACTTGTACCGCCGCACTTCGCCGGTTAATTCCGCCACCACTTCTGCGGAAGGCCCGTTTAGCCCTAACGGCGGCGGCGGGAGTTGCACCGCATTGAACTCGCCGGCGCAAGGAATGTCGTCAAGCGCAGCCGCGCTGACTGAGGTTAGCGCCGGCCTGGGCGTGCCTGGCTCATGCAGCCTTAGCGCTAGCTGCGTGCCAACCTCGGGCATCAAGGTGGCAATGTACACCTCCGCCACCCACACCCGAACCTCGCTGAACGTGCTGGGCTCCGCCCCCCCGGCAGCCAAGGCGAGCGCCCAAGGCTCATCTCCCATTTCCGGTGAAAAGCAATTGATGTTGCTGGCATCTCGCGCCAAATCGAATGCCTCGAGCTTTCCACCCCAGGCCGTTGCAGCCACGGTGCGTTTAATGCCACCAGCAGGCGCTAACCGGACGACCCGGAGATTTAGCGGATCATGCGGTTCAGCCGCCGCCACGCGGATGCGTACGACAGGCAACAGGTTGGATTCCAGCTCAATCGGCAAGAGCTGCTCGTGCGTGTCAGGATCAAACAATGGCGCTCCGAATCGCGCAGGGACTTCGTATTCGTCTCCCGCGTCCGCCTGCGTCTTACGCGCCGCAACGGTCACAAGCTGGGGCGGTGTTTCACTGGTGATTTGCAGCTTTAGGTAACGGCAATCCTGCGGGTTGCAGTTGATATTATTGATCCGGACGAAATCTGTGCCGGTGATGCGTTGGTATACAAGCTGCGGTACGCTGAACGCAGAATAGGTTTCGCCATCGAGGCTTGTGGCGATGGCTACCTTTGCCAGCAGTTCTTGATTGGTGAATTCCAGCAGTAACTCGTCAAATTGTGGCGGAGCCGCACCAAGATCGATGGTGGCCTCAAGCTTTCCCGCCACTACGGCGCTAGTGAACGATAACGCAGTTTCAGGCTGGACAGGCGACGGCGGCGGCCAGATCAATTGCGCAGGCTGTGCTTGTCCTTTCAACGTCACGCCCCAATCCTCTCCGGCGGAGAGCAGGCTTAGCAGCGCATGATCGCGCACGCGCAGTTTGATCAGCGCGCCTGGTTTGGGAGCCTGCTCTTGCCAGGCTACGGGAGCGAGTAATACCTGGTTTGTTGGTTCAGGCTGATTGAGCTGTGGAAACTCCTGGCGTGCCTCCGAAACAGGCGCAGCTTCAGGCGTTGAAGCCTCGAATTCGGCTACAGGCGCAGCCTGGAACATTATGAGCAGCAGTGCGATCACAGGGTAGATTCTAGCAAGCATCAGCCGGCCGGACGCTCAGGGTGCCGTATAATCATCGCGGAAGGAAGGCATGTCCCAAGCGCTCTACCGCAAATACCGGAGCCAACGCTTTGCCGAATTGGTCGGCCAGCAAGGTGTGACACGCGTGCTGCGTAACGCCATTGTCCGCGGGCGGCTCGGTCACGCTTATCTGTTTTGTGGTCCGCGCGGCACAGGCAAGACGAGTGTGGCGCGAATCTTCGCCAAGGCGATAAACTGCCTCAACCCGCGCGAAGGAGACTGCTGCGGCGAATGCGAGGTGTGCCTGGCTGTCGCGCAAAGCCGCGCTGTGGATGTCATTGAGATTGACGCCGCCAGCTACCGCCAGGTGGATGAAATCAAGGAAATCCTCATCGATCGCGTCGGGTATGCCCCGCAAACCTGCCAGCGCAAGGTTTATATCATTGACGAAGTGCATATGCTTAGTCCGCATTCCTTCAACGCGTTACTGAAGACGCTGGAGGAGCCGCCAGGGCATGTTGTGTTTTGCCTGTGCACTACCGAACCCCATAAACTGCCGTTGACCATCCTCTCACGTTGCGTCCGCTTCGATTTCCACCGCTTGCCGCAAACTGAGTTAGCTGCCCATCTGCAGCGTATCGCCAGCACCGAAGGATATAGCCTGGCTGACGATGCGGCGCGTGAGTTAGCGCTGCTGTCGGAAGGCAGCGCCCGCGATTCGATTTCGTTATTGGATCAACTTTTGGTGTACTGCGAGAGTAACATTACACTGGAGGCTGTCCGAGAATTATTTCAACTCAGCGACCCGCAGTTATTAAGCGAGGCGGTGGATTTACTGGCCCAGGTTGATGCAGTTCCGCTGCTGGCAATTTGGGAAAACCTCGCCAGCCAAGGCGCGGATGCCGGGCAGTTCCTGATCCGCCTCGGCGCGGCAGTCAAGGAGCGCTACCTGGCATCCGGCGACGATGGCTGGCGCCGTGCCTTAGGGAAGCTCTGGGAAGGGCTCAACCTGTTGAAGTACGAGAGCTTTCCCGCGCTGCTCGTAGAGTTGACTCTGCTCAGCGCGCAACAAGCTTACGGCCCGGCAACGGGGGCGCATGTAGCAACTGCGGCGAGGGAAACCGCTCGGCGGCAGCCAGTGGTCAGCCCGCCATCGCGGCCGGCAGGTATTCCTGCTGATGAGCCTGTCGCCGCTGGAGCCGCAACAGATCAGAGCACCGGCCAGCCCGCCGCCAGGACTCAACCACGCCCCAAACCGCGGACGGAGTCTGCAGCGCGACCTACGTCGAGGGCAGTTCCAGAGTCGAAGCTCGCAGGTGCGACTTCTGCGCAGGAAGGTTGGCCGCGGTTCATGGATGTGCTCCGGAAGCAGCACATGACAACCTATGCGCTGGTTCAGGAGGGAGTGATTCCGCGTAAGGAAGGCAACTTGCTGCGCTTAGTCTTTGATGCGGATGCCCGGACAGCTTTCCGCTTTGTTCAGCAACCTAAGCATCAGGAACCACTGAGAACCGCAGCGTCGACTGCCTTCGAATCCGGTCTTCACATCGCGGTAGAGGTGGCGGGTGAACCCAGCAGCCGCGTTATCCTTCAAGCTGACGGCCAGGCGTTTGTACCGGAGGCGGCGGCGCCGGTGGAGCTGCCGGCTGATTTACTGCCAACCGGTCTTAGCGAGGAACAATTGGAAGGCTTGGACGCGAGTGTTGCCCAAGTGGCCGAATCCCTGCCCGACGGGCCTCCGGTTTCAAGGGAGGGCAACCTCAGCACCGGTGCGTTACCTGAGTCCGTGAAGCAAAACGTAGAAGGCGTTCCAACATCGCGGCCAGCGACTAAGCAGGATATACTTGAGTTGTTTGACGCAATTGAAATCGAACCAGATTCGCTTAACGCGGAGTAACCGATGAAACCTGATTATTTTTGGATTATCGCTGTTGTTTTCGTCATCATTCTCATCTTTGCCTGGAAGCCGCTCATGGGCGTGTTCGGCAACGTTTCATCCAAAGTGAACAATGATGAGAAGTACGAAGCCGGCAAGGCAGTGTTTTATGACACGACGCGCTGGGGCGACGACAAGTATGTCTCTTGTGCGATGTGCCACGCTCCGGATTTCGTGCCTGAACCCGGCAAAGAAATCACGATGGTGGAATACGTGCCGGGTAAACCGGTGGTACTGAAAGGCATTCAGAAGAAGTACGGCGGGGGCGTTATGGATACCGGCGATGAGCTCTACGATCAAGTGTGTAAGTGTATGGGCAATGGCGATCGCATGGCGGTTGGAACTTTATCGCGCAAAGCTCCATTCATGGACGATCTGCTGTTCTATGTCTCCAAGCAGTAGCCCTGCACCTAGGCCGGAGTTGCCCCTTCGTTGCTCGCTCGATATCTGCGATCAAGCAGGTACATGCTTGTCATCGCAATACCAAACAGCACAGTGGATGCCGCTAAGACGTACTGATATCCTAGGTAGCGAATCCCGAGCGCGCCGAGCATGGGGAACAGACAGCCGCGCAGCCCGGTGATAGTGACGTGCGCCCCGGCATACGGGCTGGGGTCCTCGCCTCGGGCAAATGTCATCGGCCCCAGGCTCCAGGCTACGCTTACTCCGCTCATGGCGATGCCGTAGAGGACATGACCGATATAAACCAGCCAATGGATTGCGCTCAAGCTCAAGCCCGGCACCATGCCGATGAGCAGCATGGCTGGGAATATCATTAGAATTCCAAACACTACTGCACAGGTCTTAATCGGCCCGATCCGATCCATCAGCATGCCCCATAACGGGGAGCAGATGATGACTCCAATCTGCCCGAGCACGCCAAAGGTGATCCCCGCTTGCTCGTAGGTCATCTTCGCCACGTCCGCGACGTAAAGCGGCATCAGCGGAAACAGCATCATCACGGCGAAACCATAAATGGCGAACCGTGACTCGTATTCCGCGAACCAACGATCCCTTTTCATCAGATCGTAAAACGAATTCACCGGCTGGATAAACAGGTTGTGAAAGGTGTAGGGGACTGCCTCCGAGGTGAACTTGTATTGCCCGCGCCCCGGCGAGAAGGCCAGGACTGTAGTACCCAGCATGGCCAGCAAAGCGGCCACTGCCAGCACCCAGCGGAAACTCATCGGATCGATATCGTACAGCTTGCCAGTCAAATATGCGGCGGCCATGCTGACGATGGTGCTGACCGTGACAGTGATGCCCCAAAGCTGGGTGCGAGCGGCTTCGCTGATATTTTGCCGCCAAAAGCCGAATACAGGGGGCATCAGCAGGGCGTTTAACAGGTTAAAGACCAGGATAATCAGGAAGAACACCCAGAATGATTGACAGAACAGCAGTAATACCACCGAAGCTCGGCTCAGCAGGCCCATCCAGAAAATGAAAGGTTGCTTGGCCCTGCCTGACACTGCCTCGCTGCCGAAAATGCCCAGCAGCATTGAGACCGTGCCAATGGCAGTGATCAGGCCGATTTGCAGCTCTGACGCGCCCAGCGCCTTGCGCAGCACGACATTGTTCAGTGTGAACACGCCGGTCAACACGGCGTTCAGCGAGGCGTAGAGTGTGAAATAGTGCAGGGCGATCCGGTCGAGCAGCGGTGGTTTGATGAGTTTTAGCGGCCCGAAGCGCCGCAACCAGTGCGGGGTGAGAAACCAGGTGTGCCCCGTGTAGTACTTCATAAAGCGCAGCATTATACGCCTGGCGGCTGATGCGCAATAATTTAAAGGTTCGCCAAGCAGATGCCGATGTACTGCATGGACTGCAAGGAGTTGC
>CAYXMN010000072.1:3647-12488 GCA_964465955.1 uncultured Planctomycetales bacterium | reverse complement strand
TTCGGCCCGGTGCTGACGGTGTTCGTGTATGAGGATCGCGACCTGGACAAGACGCTGCACCTCTGCGACACCACGTCGCCCTACGCCCTGACCGGCGCGATCTTCGCCACCGACCGCTCTGTGATCACGCACATGAAGGACGCGCTGACGCACGCGGCGGGCAACTTCTACATCAACGACAAGCCGACGGGCGCGGTGGTCGGGCAGCAGCCGTTCGGCGGCGGGCGCGCCAGCGGCACCAACGACAAGGCGGGCAGCCTGATCAACCTGCAGCGCTGGGTCAGCCCGCGCACGGTGAAGGAAACGTTCGTGCCGCCGGTGAACTATCGCTATCCGTTCCTCGGTGAAGAGTAAGTAGTAAGTTATAAGTAGTAAGCAAGACAAGAACGCGTGGCGGCAGGCGTCACCGCCTGCTGGGAACGTAAAGAAAAACATCGTAGGGGCGAAGCCATGCTTCGCCCTTTTTTATGGGTAGCGGCGGGTCATGGGCCCGCCGTTATTTCTATTGCTGGGTAGCTGCGGGTCCCCGACCCGCAGCCCTTCTGCCGTGGGTCGGGGACCCACGGCTACCGTGATCGAGTAGGCCGGGCTTCCAGCCCGCCGGTATTCGCGGGCAAGATGCCCGCGCTACTCTGTCTGCGTAGGGGCGGGATTCATCCCGCCCGATGGAGCGGGGTGTCCCCGCCCGCCGTGCTTCGCCCTTTAATTACCGGTAGCCCGGCCTTAAGGCCGGGGATGGTGTTCCGGGCCTTAAGGCCCGGCTACCGCTTCTCACTTACCACTTACCACATGCAACTTACCACTGCCCGGCGGCATTAATGCCGCCGCTACATTACCCTTCCCCCACCAGGCCCAGCGCGAACTCGCGCGCGTCGAAGTCCGCCAGGTCAGTAGCAGCCTCGCCCACGCCGCAGTACAGCACCGGGCATTTCAGCGCGTCCACCACCGCCAGCACCGCGCCGCCCTTGGCCGTGCCGTCGAGCTTGGTCAGGGCCAGGCCTGTCACCGGGCAGCACTCGTTGAAAAGCTGCGCCTGGCTCAGCGCGTTCTGGCCCACCGTCGCGTCGAGCACGAGCAGGTGCGCGATGTTCGCGCCCGGGCAGGCCTTGTCCACCGTGCGCACCACCTTGCTTAGCTCCTCCATCAGGTTCTTCTTCGTTTGCAAGCGCCCGGCGGTGTCCACCAGCAGCACGTCGAACCCGCGCGCGCGCGCCGCCTGGGCCGCGTCGAAAACCACCGCCGCCGGATCCGCGCCTTCCTGGCCCGCCACGATGTCCACCCCGGTGCGCTCAGCCCAGACCTTGAGCTGCTCCACCGCCGCCGCGCGGAAGGTGTCCGCCGCCGCCAGCAGCACCTTCAAGCCCTGGCCCTTGAGGCGCTGGGCGAGCTTGGCCGTCAGCGTGGTCTTGCCCGAACCGTTGACGCCGATGAGCAGGATCACCGCGAGCGCTCCGGGGTCGAGCGGGCGCGGCACACTGACGCCGCCGGTGAGCAGCGCGGTGATCACGTCGCCGGCCACGCGCGGCACGTCGCGGCGGCGCACCAGGCCGTGGTCGGCCATGCCGGCCTTGATTTGCTGGGTCAAGCGCTGGGCCAGCTCCAACCCCACGTCGGCCAGCACGAGCGCGTCGGTCAGCCCGTCGAAGTATTCCTCGTCCACCAGGCTCTCGGTCTCGGTGGCGAAGGCCGCGGCGAAGTACGCCCGCGTGCGGTTCAGCGCGGTGCGCAGGCGCGACGGCCCGGCGGGAGTTTCTTCGGAGGGCGGGCGTCCCTGCCCGCCATGCTCCGCCCGCAGAGACGCAGGCGCTCCGGTCTCAACCGCTTCCGGCGCGGCAACATCCGCATCAGCGATCGCGCCTTTCTTCTTCTTGAACAGGTCGAACAGTCCCATGGCTGCGTATTGTAGCGGTCGACTTGCCCCCTGGCCCACGCCGACTGTCCAGTGGCCCGGCGCCGCTGCTGGGAACTTTCCTTGTTACAACTTCACAGGTTACAGCCCGAACACGCCGCTCAGCGCCATCACATCACCGGGCAGCTCGTTGATCACCACGAGCTGCGGGCAGGCTGTAAACCCCGCCTCGGCGTCCTTGGCCAGCAGGTCGCGCAGCAACTCGGGTTGGAAGTTGAGGCCTGTCAGGTCCTTGGGCGCGACCAGCTCCGGGCTGATCAGCGACTCCTCGTCCGGCCTCAGCTGGGCCAGCAGATCGCCCGTCACCGGCTGCACCGGCGCGCAGAGGAAATAGAAGCCAATCTCGTGCAGCTTCTGCGCGTAGCGCGCGAAATAGTTTTCCACGATATAGAGCAGCTTGACCGGCGCCACCGCCAGGCCGACCTCCTCCTCCACCTCGCGCATGACCGCGCTCGTCACGGTCTCGCCCAGCTTGAAGTGGCCGCCCAGCAGGGTATGGAACGGTTCGCGCTCGCCGTCGTTGAGCACGTAAGTCAGCAGGCGGCCCTCATGGACGATGACCGCGCGCACGATTAAATTGAGCGCCAGCATGGAGTTAGTCTACCGCACCCGCGCAACCCTGCGCTAGTGCTAATCTTCCAGGTCTTCCGGCTCGACGGGGTAGAACTCCTGGTAATACACCTCCTGGGCCACGAACAGGAACTCAATCACCCAGCCCAGCAGCTCCGGCGTAATGTCCGCCGCGGGCATGTTGACGGTGATATAGATGAAGTTCTCGTCCGGGTCGAGGCAGAACGCGCCGGTGGGCAGGTCGCCGTTGAGGGCCAGCACCTGGGTCAGCTGGCGCAGCGGATCCTCGCCGCTCAGTTCGTCCACGTAGGCTTGGAGGCGGAAGTAGACGCCGTCCGGCGAGTTGTATAAAAACGCGGTCACCGTGAGTTGTTCGCCGGCGTCCACCGTGATCTCGTAGTGGATGAGATCCTCTTCGAGCTGCTCATGTTCGTACGCGAAACCCAGCTCGTTGAGCAGCGCGTCGATCTGCAATGCTTCTTTCATCCATGCCTCCAAGTGGTGAGGAACTCTTTTAGCGCGGCCATGTTGACCGCGTCGTCTTCGGTGGCGATATGTTCGGTGCGGATTTTTAAGCGCTTCTTCAGCGCGCTGTTCATCCAGCCCACCGCGGACAGCCCGCCGTCCGCCGCCAAAAAATGGCTCGACAGAATGTACTGCTCGCTGATGCCGATGAAGCCGGGGATCGCCCGCCCCGCCACGCGCGCCAGCAGCGTCTCATATGTTTTGCCGTCCGGCGCGCGCCCGTGGTAATCGCGGCTGAGGATGACCAGCACTTCCAGCTCTTCCTGGTAGTAGGCGATGCACTGCGGGATCGCCGTCGTGGGATGCGGCTGCTCGCGCAGGCTATGCAGCGCCACGCGCCGCAGCCGGCCCTCGGTCAACAGGCGCGCCGTCTTGTCCACGCCCATGAAGCAGCCGCGCACGCGATCCTCGCAGATGCCCTTCTCGATCGCGAACTGCGTCATGCCGTGGGTGAACTGCGCCAGCGCCGCCAGCTCGTCGTAACTGCGCCCGCAGCAGGGGGGCCGCGAGACCGAGGCCACGCAAAACGCGTACGGCGCGTAGCTGGCGCAGGCGCGGCAGATCACGAACGGCGCGCTCTCCTCGGTGCGCCGCGCCAGCTCGATTTCGCGCTGCTCCTTATAGCTGTAGATGCTCGCCTTCAAACTGCTGATGCGCAGCGGGTCGAAGATGATGTTCACCGAAACGATGCTCAAGGTGAACTGCTTTTTCAAGGTTTCGTAAATGATGCGCCCGATGGCATCCGGCTCCAGGCGCAGATCGTACCAGCGCAGCAAGAGTGAGCCGGAGCTGCGCTCGGCGTGCAGCGGGGTGTATTTGTTGAGCAGGCGGATCACCTCGTATTCGAGGTGCGCCGTGGCGGGCACGGACACCTGGCGGTCGCCGATGTCGATAATCAGCCCGAGGTCTGGGCCCAGCGCGCCGCGGGCGATATAGCCGTCCACCCCGCCCATCGCGCGCACGACGAACAGCGAGTTCTCGGTGTTGCCCGCCTCGCGGAATTCCAGCTTGCGCTGCGCGCCGCCCGCCGCCTCGCCGGTGAGCCCGAGCACCTTGTGCAGCCAGGCCGCCAGATGGTGCGCCGGCACGTCCGCCGGCAGGGGCAGCAGCGCGATACCGAGCTGGCGCAGCACGTCTTGCAGCAACCGCTCCCGCGGCGTGGCCGGCTCGCCAACCACCGCGAGGAAGAAGGGGAATTGCAGGTTCAGGCGCGACAGCTCGCGGCGCTCATAAGGCCGCAGCGCGCCGAAGCGCACGGCCCAGCGCAGCGCGAGATGCAACAGCACCAGCAGATCCCATTCGCCGCGCCGCGGCAGGATGTACACCTGGTCGAGGCGCACCGGCTCGGGGCTGTCCAAGTACACCAGGCGTTGCAACAGGCGCGGATCAGCAAACGGCGTGAGAAATTCCGTCTCGCTGGGCAGATGGCGGGCGAGGTACTCCGCCGCCTCGGTCAGCTCCCATAAGGCGAGCACCCCCACCGGATCGCCGGCGGCGCGCGCCGTGAGTTCCTCAGGCGCCAGGCTGTGCCAGCCGCGCACATCGACGAGGAATTCGTTAATCAGCAGATGCCGTGCGCCGGAGTTGCCTGCGGCCCGCGCCAGCTCCACCAACTTGGCGGGGCTTAGGCCGTAGTGCTCCAGCGCGATTCTCACATCTCCTCCGGCAGAGGCAGTGCTAACAGTGTAAAGCCTGTGCGCACCACATTACGGAATGCCGCGACAAGTCGGCGGCGGAATTCGCGCTCGGCGGGAGGCGCGTCCAGCACGCGGCAGTCGCGGTAGAAGCCGGAAAACGCGTCGGCGAGATCATACAGATAGCTGCACAGCGTGGCCGGCTCATACTTGGCCGCCGCCTCCGCGCAGACGCCTGGGAACAAGCTAAGCTGCCGCGCCAGCTCCACCTCGGACTCGTGCAAGGGGTAGGCGGGGATAGTACCGGTATCGTTGTTTACCCGTAGGGGCGGGGCCTTGTCCCCGCCCGTCTGATCTTCTACGTCGCTCGGGCCGGGACAAGACCCGGCCCCTACGTTCTCCGTCGCGTTCGCCCCAAGCAGCTTGCCCGCGCGCGCGTAGGCGTACTGCAGGTACGGCGCGGTGCGGCCGTTGAAACTAAGCGCTTCCTCGAAGTCGAACACGATCTGCTGCGCGCCCGTGACCTTCAACATGGCGTACTTGATCGCCGCGATGGCGATCTTGCGCGCGATGTCCTTAACCTTCGCCTCGTCCACGGCCCCGCCCGCGCCCGCCGCACCGATGCCCTTCTCGCGCGTGATCTCCTCGGCGCGCTTGACCGCCTCGTCGCGCAGCTCGCGGTAGCTGACGATGTTGCCCTCGCGGCTGCTCATCTTGCCCTCGGGCAGCACCACCAGCTCGTACGCGATATGCTTGCAGCGCTCGGCGTTGGGGAAGCCCCACAGCCGCAGGATGGCGAACACCTGCTCGAAGTACAGCTTCTGCTCCGCGCCGACGACGTACAGGCTCTCACTCAGCGGCGCGCCGAAGCGCTCGGCCACCAGGTCGAACTTGTGCTTGGCTAGCCCCAGCTCCTTGGTCTGGTACAGGCTGGTGCCATCGGAGCGCAGGATAGTCATCTTGCCGAGCTGGCGGATGCGCTTTTTTTCGTCGTCGCGGAAGACCGGCTGCGGGCAAGGCTCTGGTGGCACAGGCCCCTGGCCTGTGGAATTCGCAGGCGGGGCGCCTGCGCCACCAGGCCTCACCGCGTCCACGTGCTTGGCGAAGTCCACGTACAGCGCGCCCTTATACTCCGCCGACTCGTCCACCTCGGCGATGCCGAGCGCTTTGAGCTCCGCGGCAGTCTTCTGCCCAAGCTTGGTGTCGTCCACCGTGGACTCGAAGAACCAACAGTCTGGATCAGTGGTAAAGGAAACATGTAGTTCAGCAAAGATCTCACTGAGTTCATCTACATAGAAGTCTCTAGTGATCTGCCAATTACGTCTTGTCTGGGGATCATTTGCTTCCCACTTGATCATCCATTGTTTCTGTAGATCTTTCAGATGATTATTGACACGGTCTATTGCTTCAGTGATGTTATTTAATCTGCGTTTGAGTTTACCAAGTACTTCATATGCGGAAGGAGAGTAATCAATATCACCTAGACTAATGAACGTTCTATCTTTAGAATCAAATGACAGATCGACTTCTGCACCAGATAGGTGCCTAACAACATCATATAAGTGACCAGAGGCTATGAGATCATCTAAAACTAAAGCCCCTGCCACATGTGCGCCAACATCCCCGATATACGTGGCCTTGAGCACGTCATTTCCCGCGAACTCCAGCAGGTTGGCGATGGCCTGGCCGATGCTCGCGTTGCGCAGGTGGCCGACGTGGAAGTCTTTGTGCGTGTTGGGCTGGGCGTACTCCACCATGATGCGCTGGCCCGTCGGCGCGCCCGCGCCATATCCCCCGGTGGGACCGGCCCCCTGGCCGGTGGATTCCACAGGCGGGGCGCCTGTGCCACCATCTCTTGCGCCTGTGCCACCATCTATTGCGCCCGCGCCACCGGCAGAGCCCGCCGCGCCACCGGATACTGCGCTCGCCACGACGTGGCCCACCACGGCAGGGATGTCGTAGTAGAAGTTAATGTACGCGCCCTCGGCCTCCACCTTGGCGATGAAGGGTAGTGCCAGCCCATTCAATTCCCGGGCTATCTCGCTGGCAAGCTGTTCGCCCGCCGCCTTGGACAGCTCGCTAGCCAGCTGCTTGGCCGCCTTCTTATCCAGCCCCGCCGTCTCGCGCTCGATCGCCGCCGCCGCCGCTTGCTGGCCCAGCATGAAGCAGGCGTTGCTGGCCGCGCCCCAGGGCCGGGGCGGATCGATGGGCAGGAGGCGCAAGCGCTCCGCGCCGAGGCCGCGCCGTTCAAGCGCTGCACGAAGTGCGCCGATGATCTCAGTATGGCTAATCCGCATGAACCCAGCATGATAGCAGGTGCAGCCTGGCGTTACGCCGGCCGGCCCGGAATCACCCCGGTCCGGGCGGCGGTGAATAATTCAACGCATAGAATTACATATGTTACTTTGCTAATCGGCGAACGTCTAATACAATACTCCCTTAAAATATTACAGGAGTCTAGCCTGGCGGCGAGGGCCAGCTGGGGCCTAGGGTAGGATTAGAAGGGATTGCAGTATCATCCTAATGGCTGGTTAATGATAGAATGGCAGTTTTCAGCGGGCCGTCACGGAGCATCACGGTGAGTTCGGAGAAGTACAGCCAGGCTTCGATCCAAGCCCTGCTCGAACGGCTGGATGGCGAGGCATTCGTCCAGCAGCTCGGGTTGAGCAACGGTGACTTCGCCCATAATTCCCAAGAAGACGAAATCAGGTGTTACTGCCCCGTCTGCCGCGACCGCGGTAAGATGACCTTCATCATCGAGTGCCCCACCCGGCGGGCGTATTGCTCCAACCTGTATTGCGACGCTTCCAACATGAACGCCGGCGGCGGCAATTTAATCGACCTGTTTGCGCTGGCGAAAGGCCTCAATTATGAGGACGCGGTCGAATTCCTCGCCAAACGCCTGGAAATCTCCCTCGTCAAGCGCCTTGAACCCGGCGCGACGGCGGAAACCCGCCTGGAGAACTTCGAGTTCCTGGAAGTGGCGCACTTCCAACCCGGCGAGGACAGCGACAAGCTGGAGCCCGCGCCGATTGCCTTCGGCAACCAAAAAGCAGTGGGACGCGGAGTCTATATCCAGGAATCCCAGGTTGACGACTTCCTCAACAAGTTCCACAACAATGTTTTCTGGAGCCATTTCCGCTTCAACACCAATGAGCCGTCCCAAATCGAGACCGCGCGCAACCAAGGGCAGCTGCTGGTTTCCGGCGACTACTACGTGGTGTTCAACTCCAGTTCCAGCGCGGAGATCGTCCACGCGATCAACCAGGCCATCGATCTGGTCGAGCGCCTGAAGGAAAACTACGACGTGCCTTACGAAGCGGTGTACGTGTTCTACACCAACCGCAACATCGAAGTGCACGTTGACGCGGCGATTTTCGGCGCGACGCCGCTGATCAACCTGCCGGAAATCTACCGGCGGCTGACCTGCGCGATCCTCGGCGTGGACCCGCACAAGCCCGAGCGCTCGGCGGCGTTCAGCCAAATCGACTTAAACGTTTACCGCCACGACTTCTTAACGCCGATCCCCGGCTCGCTGCTCAGCGCCGGCACCCGCGAGATCTACAAGATCCGCATGAGTTACAGCGCGTTCAAGAAGATGAGCTACCAGCGCCTGCACGAGTTTTCGCTCCGGCGCCCGGACCTCCCCCCGCGCGAGCGCTGGGAAGCTTCCACAAGCAAAGCGCGCGATTTCTTCGCCTCGGTCAAGTCCAGCCTGCAGCGCGACAGCCAGTTCGACGAGGGCGACACCATCGCCTCGCTGTACTACCGCGTGCAGGAAACCCAAAGCGAGATCGCCACGCTCAAGCAGTTGGCCCCGACGCTGCTCCGGCGCTTGTTCGACGAGAGCCGCCAACTGCTCTACGCGCACAGCCCGGCGCTCAACCGCGCCTTGGGCGGCGGGCTCTACCCCGGCCAGGTTTACGTCGTGGCGGGCTTCCCCGGTTCCGGCACTTCCACGCTGGTGCTGCAGCTGATGAACTACATCGCCTGCCAGCAAAACGTGCAGTGCCTGTTCATCGGGTTGCAGCGCGGCGTTGAGGAAGTGTTCAAGCGCTCGCTGTCCAACCTGGGGCGTATCCCGGCGGGCGAGATCGACGACAAGCGGCGCAACCCGGCGGAGCTGTACGAGGACAAAGACTTCAACCGCCGCATCTTCACCGCCTACGAGACGGCGAGCCTCACCTACAGCCAGAACTGGGA
>CAYXMN010000072.1:0-3637 GCA_964465955.1 uncultured Planctomycetales bacterium | reverse complement strand
CATCTTCACCGCCTACGAGCGCTATCAAACCTTCGCCGACAACATCACCATCCTGGAAGGCGCGGCGGCGGCCAACCTGTCGCGCATCTCAGCCTTCATCCGCGAGAAGCGCGAGGACATTAAAGCCAAGACGGGCCGCGCCGGCAACATGCTGCTGGTGGTGGACAGCCTGCAATTGCTGGTGGCGATGATGCGTTCGCAGTATCTCCACGCGCGCATGACCGGCGAGTCGTCCAGCGAATATGAACAGGGCCAGTGGGACGTGGATGCGCTGACCAGCCGCCTCAAGGCGCTGGCGCGCGAGCTGGACATCACCGTCATCGCCACCTTCGAACATTTCTTAAGCCACCGCAACCTGGCCAGCCAGCTCGCCGAAAGCGATCCGACCTACCGCGGCCTGCTCAACACGACGCAGTTCGCCGACACGGTGATGATGCTCAGCCGCCAGGGCGCGAGCCTGCTCAACCTGCAGGACTACTTCAAGACCAGCCTGGCTGGCACGCCGCTGGAAAACCGCATCAGCCCGCTCACCGACAACCTGGCGCGGCTGGAGAACGATTACCGCCAGACCAAGGAATTCCGCGCGCTGCGCTCCGAGTTCGCCGTGCTCGACATCTTGAAGAACCGCAACGGTACGCGCGATAAAATCCTGTACGTCTACCACAAGCCGATCAGCCTGTTCGAGCCCATCGACTTCCATGGGGACGTGCCGCCGGTGAACGTCTAGCCCCGCACGTCTTGTACCAGCGCCAAACTTGATTACGCCACCGGCCCCAGCCTCACTGAGACATTTCCTGCGCCGCGCCTACCCCGGCCCAGGGCCGAAGGCGTAGAGGTTGAAGTCGTCACTTCCGACATAGACTGTGCCGTCCGCGCCGATGACTGGCATCGAATCGTAAATGGGACCTGTTCGATAAGTCCAAAGCAGCGAGCCATCCGGGTTGAGTGCGTAGAGCTTTTCATCTGAGTAGCTGCCAAAATACAGTTTGCCGTCACGTCCGATTACAGGTGATGAGCGAAGGGGGTGGCCAGTGTAGTAGGACCACTTGAGACTGCCGTCGGGATTGATTGCGTATAATTTGTCGTCACATATGTACAAAGTGCCGTCAGCAGCAATTGCAGGGGAGCCAGTAACAAACGTTTTAGTATCCAGCGTCCATCCCAAAGTGCCATCTGAGTTGATCGCATGGAGTCTCCGGTCATCGTAACTTGCCACATACACTGTGCCGTCGGCTCCGATGGATGGAGCGGAAAAAATCCGTCCCTCAGTTTGATATGACCATTTTAATGTTCCATCCGAATTGAGCGCGTGGACCTTGTTATCCAAACCACCCATATACACCGTACCATCAGCGCCGATAGCAGGAGTGCACGAGGTATGGCTTGCAACCTTGTAAGTCCACTTCAACCTACCATACGAATTGATTGCGTAAAGTCTTGCCCAAAAGAATTCGGTTGATGAAGAATACGTCCCGACATATATAGTCCCATCTGGCCCAATGGCCGGCGAGGTCATGTCTATAGGTGTTTCCAAGATGAATTTCCATCTGAGCGTGCCATCCGGATTAAGTGCGTAGACTAACCCTTCGTTAGATCCCACATACACTGTGCCGTCCGCTCCAATCGCTGGTGAAGATCGCACACCACAGCCAGTTTGATATGCCCACTTCAGGCTGCCGTCGGCATTGATTGCATAAACGTTACAATCATCAGCACCCACATACACAGTTCCGTCCGTGCTGACGGCGGATGAGGATCTAACTCGATTCCCAATTCCTTTCTTCCATTTCAAGCTGCCGTCAGAATTGAGCGTGTAGAAGAAACCGGCATAACTCGCTGCGTATACGGCACCGTCGGTTCCGACAACGGGAAGCCGAAACCAACCACCAGAATCGAATGACCACTTCAAACTGCCATCCGGGTTATAAGCGTATAGCTTATCGCTCCCCATATACAAAGTACCATCAGCACTAATGACGGGAGAGGAAGCTCGAGTGACTTCGATTGACCATTTCAAGCTGCCATCTGGATTCAATGCGATGAGTTGGTTGAACATGGAACCCGAGTACACAGTGCCATCCGCCCCGATCGCTGGTGAGGTGTCAAAGTTATCATTTGTTTGATAGATCCACTTGAGGCTGCCGTCCGGGTTGATTGCATAGAGGTTATTATCATGACTATTCACATAGACAGTTCCATCCGTGCCAATAGCAGGGGTCTCGGTCACGGCTCCCATAGTGTATGACCACTTCAATGTGCCATCTGGGTTGATCGCGTAGAGGTTGTTGTCTAAACTCCCCACAAACACTGTACCGTCCTCTCCGATGGCGGGGGTGGAGTATACCCAGCCCTCAGTCAGGTATGTCCATTTTAAAGTGCCATCCGGGTTGATTGCATAGAGCTTTTTATCATTGCAACCAAAAAACACTGTGCCATCTGAACCTATGACGGAGTTGGATAAATAATCGTCTCCGGCAAAGTATATCCACTTTCTGGTGCCATCTGGATTAATCGCATAGAGCCTGTTACTGCTCCCGAAATATACCGTGCCGTCTGGCCCGACCGTGGGGCGGGTCATGTATGTTGATTCGATCAATCCAGTATTGTGCGTCCACTTCAGACTGCCATCTGGATTGAATGCATATAGTTGATTGTTGGCATTACCCACATACACCGTGCCATCAATGCTTACTGTGCAATCACTGAAAAGTAATTGTTTGTTGCGTCCCATCGTTTGGAATTTCCATTTCAGCTCATTGGTCTGGGCTCCCACAAATGGACTGCGATAAGTATGTTGTGCATCATGCCCGAATTGGGACCACACATTCGGACAATCACCCGGAACACTCAGCCCGTTAAGCCGAGCTTCGCCCGCACCACCCAGCATCAGCAGCACGAGCAGCTTGCCGTCGTTGAGGTAGTTTTCGATGTGATCGATCCCCACCTCGCCTGCGTCAGCCGTGGCGAAAAACACCCAGCGGTCGTGCTCCCAGTCCGCCACGCCGAGCCAGAGCACCTCCGCTTCCGGCGCGGTCTCCCAGTTAAAGAGCAGCCGCTCCTCCGGGATGATCCCGCTGAGATTGAACATGTAACCCGCGTACGCCAGATCCGGCAATGACGGCAGTTTCTTCGCCTGCGGCGAGTACACGCCCACCGTGCCATCGGCCTCCACACGCTGCAGCAAGCCGTCCGCGAAGAAGTCCGCGCCATTGAGGCTCTGGTCGCCTGTGCCGCTGGCGCCTTTGAGCAGCTCCGCCGGGCTGGCGAGATCCGCCAGGCTCTCCGCCGGCGCGGCTTCCAGCACTGGCTCGGCAATCCCCGCCTCCGCGTTCGCGCCAATCGTATCAGTCCCGGCTTTACCGCCGCAGCCGATTAGCGCCAGACTGACGGTTAACGCCGCTATCTTGAGAAGCCACATCCATCCTCGTGCCATACCCTTCCCCCTGGGAAGCAGTTCCTTTCTGGATACGCTGCGAAGCAATCCTACAGCATGCGCAATTGCGCTACTAATTGAGACGAATCCTGCGCTGGTTAGTTACCCGCCCTGGGCCATCACTTTGCGCCTACCCCGGCCCAGGGCCAAAGGCGTAGAGGTGATTGTCGTCACTGCCTATGTACACCGTGCCATCCGCGCCGA
>CAYXMN010000071.1:0-12524 GCA_964465955.1 uncultured Planctomycetales bacterium | reverse complement strand
CGTGGGTCCCGACGATGTCCGACGGCAGCAGGTCCGGCGTGAACTGGATGCGGCGGAACTCCGCGGCGAGGCTTTTGGCTAGCGCGCGCGCCAGCATCGTTTTGCCGACGCCCGGCACGTCTTCCAGCAGCACGTGCCCGTCCGCCAGCAGGCCGACCAGCACATGTTCGATGACGTCGTGCTTGCCGAAAATGACTTGTTCGATGTTGCGGGTAATCTTGGCGATGATCCCGCGCGCCAAGTCTAAATCCTGGGCGGAAAGCGATGCGGTTTCAGTTATCGCGCTAGAACGGTTTTCGCTCATGGACTAGTTACCTGCGGCAGATGGGACAATCTCTTGATAGCGATTATAGCACGGAGGGTCCAATGCACATCGAAGCTAGCTCGCTCAGCCCTGGCCGGCGCTACTTCCTGATGATTAGTTGCATCGTCCCGCGGCCCATCGCCTGGGTCGGCACCAGCAACGAGGACGGTTCGCCCAATCTCGCACCGTTCTCGTTCTTTAACGGCTTGTCCGGCACGCCGCCCATCGTCGGCATCGGCCTGAACGCCCACGATATCAAGGGTGAAAAGGACACGCTGCGCAACATCCGCCGCACACAGGAGCTGGCAATCAGCATTCCACACGCGCAGATGTGCGCTGCCGTCGACAGCTCTGGTGACGATTTACCCTATGGCGCCAGCGAGTTCGTTCAGGCCGGGGTGACCCCGGCCGCCTGCCTGAATATCGCCGCTCCGCGCGTAGCCGAAGCGAAAGTTGCGCTGGAATGCAAGCTTCACGACATCATCGCCCTCGGCGACGCGGGCAGCCATCTGGTCCTGGCGGAAATCAAGCATTTCCATATCGAGGATACGCTGCTCGACTTCCACGGCGTGGTGGATCCTTACAAGTTCAAGCCCCTGGCCCGGATGACCGGCGGGCGGTATGCACTAACCGGGGATGTGTTCAAGGCGGATCGCGGTTAACCGTCCCCCGCGGATTGCCGGGATGCCATGCATTTCAACCAGTCCTGGATCATGCCGTGGGTTCGCGTCAGTTCCGGCGGGGTCAGTTCTGCCAGTTTAGTCAGCATGCGCGCGATCCAGGCAAATTGCATCCGGCTATCGGCGTTAAGTTCCATCTCCGGCTTGGCATCCCAGACGGCGATGGCGCGATCAAGCTGGCTGTCCGCCAAGTAGGCAACGGCAAGATAATACGGCGCGAGAAACGCCTCAATGTCGTCATGCTGCTGGACCATTTCAAAGCAGAGCTTAGCGTAACGCAATGCGCTGCCGGTATCATGCAGCATCAGGCTAGTCATGCACAAGCTGTTCAGGCTGGCGCACGAAAGTTGGGCGTGACCATGCTCGCGCGCCTGCTCCCAGACGGATAGCAGCAGCTCATGCGCCTGCGGGTAGTTTTCAAGCTGGATGTCGACCAAGCCTAAGTTGTATTGCGCCATGATCGCCAGCCAGCGTGTGGCCCGGTTGACATGCGCATCATCCTCGCACAGCTCCACGACCTGTTCGAACAGCTGGCGCGCCTCGGCGTAATCCCCGGTCAACCAGCTGCCATAAGCAAAGTTCATCAAGACGAACTTACCCAGCCGGGGAATATCCTTCGCTTTGGCGTATTCATGAATCCACTGCAGCTCCCGCCGTCCTTGATCAAGCTGTCCCAAGGCGAGCAGGCAGTTCGCCCGCGCCAGGCGGATCACGAGGCGTTCCCAATCCAGCTTGCGCGAATCCGGTTGGACCAGCGCTTCATCGAACAGGCGCAGCGCCGCGGCATGCTCCTTGACATGCATGCAGGCTAAGCCCTGGAATTCGGCGACCAGTGCCAGCACGTCCAGCCAGCCTAGCCGCTTGGCCTTCTTCCACGCTGTGGCGAGGTCCTGGCGCGCTGCGGGCAGCAAGCGTTCGTCGAGCAGGCGGCGGACATGCTGCAACTGGCAGTAAACCGCGCTTTCCGAGTCGCCGCTCATGCCGTATAACCGCGCGGCTTCGGTGAACGCTTCCTGCGCCTGGACATTAGCCAGCAGGCCTTGCTGGCAGCGGCCAAGCAGCTCATACGCCTGCGCTTGCGCCAGGGTGTCGACTGCGTCAAGTTCTACCACGACCGCGTAGAGCTCTTGGACGGCTGCGTGTAAATCGCCAGCCTCAGCTAGCTTCCGAATCTCACCAAACAGGTTACTCACAAGCTTATTGAGTTTAGTGCAGTACCACCACTCGCAAGCAAAATCCAAGTAAAATAAGATATGCTGCGATCGGCATCGTGGTGGCATGTGGGCGTGGACGCGCTGGCGGTGCTGGCGGCCTTCGCTCTGGCCCATTTCATCCGCTTTGGCTCAGGGCTGCTCGGCGCGCCGCTGGGCGTGATCCCGCCGGCGGACTGGCTCAGGCTTGCGGCCCTCAGCCTACCGCTGTGGCTGCTGATCGCCGCTCTGCATGGGCTGTACTACTCGCGGCTCAAGCAAGCGGCGAGCCTGGAGCTGGGCAGCCTCACGCACGCCGTGGCTGAAGGCCTGCTGGCGACGATCCTGCTCACCTTCATCTGGCGCGGCCTGCCTGACAGCCGCCTGGCGCTGCTCATCACCATCGCGCTGGCCTGGCTGCTGCTGGCGGGCTACCGGCTGGCCTGGCGCCGCCTAAGCCGCCGCCGGGCGCGCGCCGCGGTGCTGGGGGAGTCGCCCGTCGCGCAGTACATGGCGCGCCAGCTGGGTGAGGGGCATGGGCGCTACGAGCTGGTGCTGGCGCAACCGTCGCTGACCGGGCTGGACGCTGGTGCGCTCAGCGGGCTGGACGCGGTGTTCCTCGACGCGGAGCTGGCGGCTGGCCTATTCGCGCTGCTGCCGCCGGGGCCCGCGCCGTTTGAGACGTACCTGCTGCCGCAGACGGGCAGCGAGGGCGCGGCGGCGCTGGGCGCGGTGACGGTGGAAGGTGTGCCCGCGCTGGCGGTGAAGAGCGCGGCGGACCTGGCCGTGATGCGCAGTGTCAAGCGCGTGGTGGACATCCTAGGCTCGCTTATGCTGCTCGCGCTAACCAGCCCGCTGTGGCTCGCGTGCATCCTCGGCATCCTGATCACGATGCCCGGCCCGCTGTTCTTCAGCCACGAGCGCCTCGGCCTCTTTGGGCGGCGCTTCCGCCTGCTCAAGTTCCGCAGCATGGTGAAGGACGCGCACAAGCTGCAGGCGGACCTGGCCGGGTTCGACGAGAAGATGAAGCTGGAGCGCGACCCGCGCATCACGCCGCTGGGGCGCTGGCTGCGCAAGCTGAGCCTGGACGAGCTGCCGCAGCTGATCAACATCCTGCGCGGCGAGCTGAGCCTGGTCGGCCCGCGGCCCATCATCGGCGCGGAGCTGGCGAAGTACGGCCCGTGGGGGGGGCTTTTAACGACGGTGCCGCCGGGGCTGACCGGGCTGTGGCAGGTCTCGGGGCGCTCGGCGACGACGTACCAGCAGCGCATCGACTTCGACCTGTACTACATCAATAACTGGAGCCTCGGTCTCGACCTGCTCATCCTCGCGCGCACCATCCCCGCCGTCCTGAGCAGGAAAGGGGCGTACTAACGCTGGGAGCGCTGCCATCCTGGCGGCATAACGGTAGCCGTGGGTCTTTGACCCACGGACATTGACGGCGGGTCAAAGACCCGCCGCTACCTGTGTAATGTGGAAATCCGGCGGCACAGAGGCCGCCGCTACCCGGATTACAAGCTCTACGGCCAGGGACGGCCGTAGTACCGGCAATATGTAACACAGAATATTTACCTACGCCTTCTTCACCTACTCCCTCTTATACATACGGCCGTAGCCTTTCGATGCGCTTGGCCAGCTCCTCCGCCGGGATGCGCCACTTCTCCGGGATCAGCGCGCGGCTGGTGCTCTCCGCCACGGCCTGCAATAGCTGGTACTCCACCTGCTGCGGGTAGACCGGCGACATGTAGTCCGCCAGGCAGTGCACGAAGTCATCCACGCCCAGCTGGTCGCGCCCGTCGATCAGCGCCAGGCCCTTGGCCCGCACTAACAGCGCCTCCAGGTCCGCGCCGGAGTGCTGGTGCACGTCGGACAGCTTCAGCCCCGCGCCGTCGGGCGGATCGCCGAACAGGTGCTTGAACGCGACATCCAGCTCCAGCTTGCGCGCCAGCACGCTATAGAGATCCTCATAGTCCTTCTCGGTGTCGGGCAGGAACAGCGGCAGGTGCTTCTCCGCGCGGCCCTGGCGCTTCATGTCGATGGCGAGCAAGTCAGGACGGTTGGTGATGAGGAACCACAGGATCTTGCCGCGGTTGGCGGTGTCGCCCATGAAGCTCGTCAGGCGGCTAAACACGCGGCTGGAAACGCCGCTGTCGCCGCCGCCCTCGCGGTCGCCGAGGTAGGCGTCGGCCTCGTCGATGATGCACGCCACCGGGGCCAGCCCGGCCAGCAGGTTAATGATCTTCTCGAGGTTCTGCTCCGTCGCGCCGACCCACTTCTCGCGGAAGTTTTTCAGCTCGACGCAGGGAATGCCCACCTCGCCGGCGAACGCTTTGATGAGGAAGCTCTTGCCCGAGCCCGACGGGCCGGTGACGAGGTAGCCCATCGGCACCGCGTCGAGGTGGCCCTTGATCACGAGCTGGGCGTCGCGCTTCAGCTCCTCGACGGCGCGGTTGTGCACGGCGACCATGTCGAGCTTGTACTTCGGCGTGATGAACTCCAAGAGTCCGCGGCACTCCGCCTCGATCATCTCGCGCTTGCGGCGGTAGATGTAGTCGGGGTGGCCGAAGTCCACGTTGCCCAGCTGCGCCTCCTGCAGTAGCGCCCGGATCTGCACCAGCGTCAGGCCGGAGGTGTGCTTCTTAACCGCTTGCACCACCTCCGGTTGGAGGGCTTGCGCTATGGATTCCAGCTTTTGAATCCTGGCCTTGCTGCTCGCTTCATCCTGACGCAGCGTCGCCAGCTTGGCTTCACGCCGCTTAAGCTCGTCGGTCACGCTGGCGGCATTGCCCTGGACCGTGCTCAGGGTTTTCTTCAAGGCGGCAACCGTGGATTCCTCCTCAGTAAGCTGGCGCGCCAGCTCCGAGTTTGCCGCCAGTTCCGCCTCGTAGTCCGATTGGAACTTCAATAAGTACGCCTCGCGTATGTCCTCACCCGGCAAGTCGAGGGTGATCTGCGCGCCGTAGGGCAGCGACTTGACGCGGCGGCTCATCAGCGACAGGCTCTCGGCGATCAGTACGATGGTGACGTCGTTGGCCAGCACGTCGGGGTCGCTGGCCAGCTCGGACAGCGCGATCGCCACCGCGCGGTCGGCGACCGTGCCCAGGCCCGACTCCGCCTCAGTAAACACGGTGTCGGCGTACTTGATGATCATGGCGATGCGCTTGTCGTCCGGTCTGGCGGTGGCGAGGCGCCCGCGAATCAGCCGGCCCATCAACTCCACGGCCTTGAGCGGGTCCTTGGGCAAGCCCTCGTCGGCATATTTCGTCCCGCGCACCGTGTCGATGGCCTTGACCGCGCGCAAGATTTCGCCGCGCATCTCCGCCGTCGGCGCTTGGATGCCGTTCGACAGGTCGTAGGTCAGCACGAGCTTGCGCTGGGCAAAGAACACGTCCGTGAGGAAGTCGACCAGAGGCTTGAAGTTGTACTTGCCCGCCTCAGCATAGGCCACCAGGTCCAGCACATTGCCGTGCAGGATGAAAGTGGACAGCGCGCTGGCCGCATACTTGCGCGCCATATCTTCGGCCCATGCAGGTGTTTGGATGCCGCCGGAAACCAAGGGTGTCTTGCTCATGGGCTTATTTTACCTGTGCACCCGGCTGGGACGATATACTTGAGGTAATGGCGCGGATCGAGTTCCTCAAGATGCACGGCTGCGGCAACGATTTCATCGTGTTCGATGACGCATCCGACCGCTTCAGTTGGCACAATTTATCAAACATGGCGCGCCAGCACTGCCGCCGCCGTTTCGCTGTCGGGGCTGACGGCCTGATCGCCATCGGCCGCCCCGCCGAGCCCGGCGCGGATTTCGAGATGCGCTATCTCAACGCCGACGGCAGCCGCGCCGAAATGTGCGGCAACGGCATCCGCTGCGTGGGCAAGTTCATCGCCGAGGAACTGGGCTGGGAGCAGCCTAGCGCGCGTATCCTCACCGGTGCAGGGACTCTGCCGATCCACTTGATCCGCAACGTTGACGGGCAGGTTCACTCCGTCACCGTCGGCATGGGCGTGCCGCGGCTGCGCAGCGCGGACATCCCCACCACGATGCGTCCGGCGGATGAAACCGCGATAGGCGTGGTGCTTGACGTGGACAGCGAGCGTTATGCGGTAACGGCAGTGAACATGGGCAATCCGCATGCGGTGATTTTCGTGGAGCACATTACCGACGAGCACGTGCTGGAACACGGGCCGCAAATCGAGGAACACCCGCTGTTTCCACAGAAAACCAACGTTGAGTTTGTGCAGGTGCAAACGCCACAGCGCCTGCGGCTGCGCGTGTGGGAGCGCGGTTGCGGCGAGACGTTGGCCTGCGGCACCGGAGCCTGCGCCAGCGTGGTGGCGGCGGTGCTCAATGGCCATGTGCAATACAGCGAAACTGTGCTGGTGCAGCTGCAAGGCGGAGAACTGGGCATCCGCTGGGCCAGCCCATCGAGCACGGTGGAGATGACCGGCCCTGTGGAGACGGCGTTTCGCGGTTCACTGGAAACGTAGCGCGCTGGCCAAATGTGGCTGGCAGCAAAAAGCGCGGGCTGCGATTGGCAACCCGCGCCTGATCGTGATCACGGTGAAGTTGAAGCTCTGGCGTAGGTTACTTCAACAAGGTGACGTGGCCTTTGAATTCCTTCTTGCGCTCGCCGCTCCCAGGCATCAACCGGCTGGAGAGCACGCCCAGCGCCGCATCATGCCCCGCGTCGCCATCCTCATCCGGAGCAACCCAGAAACATAGGTCATCGCAATCCTCATCACCACGGATCTGGACTGCCGGGGTGCTGACGAATTCAAACTGCTCCTGGGTTGGAACATCACCCGTTTCAAAATACACCAGCTTATCTTCAATACAGTAGTGCGCGAGCCTTACGCTGCCGTCGCCCATTTGCGCCATTTCCACATAGACACCACCACCGGAGCGTGCAATGGACTTGCTCTTCACGCGCGGAGGCGGGCCAACACTAGTGATATCTTGGACATTGACCTTCAGGCCGGTTTCGGTGGTGTGGACCGTGGTGAGATAATTCCCGTGTACGGCGGCATCGCAGAATCCATTTACCGCGCTGATTTCCTTCGGATTGTACATGACATCGTCTAACTCATAGCAGGCCCAGGTCATCGCTTCAGGACGCGCGACGAACAAGCTGCTATCTTGCATGTAGACGCACATGACCTCTGTGCCATGCAGCAGTCCGACCGGCCCGCTAGCAAAATGCCCTTCCGGTGACACGTACTCATGCAGCCATTCCATCGCCCCCAGCGGTTTCCAAGCATGCCGGATGCGGTTGTTCGTTTGATCTTCGTAGAAGATATGAGGAACACCCTCGGCGTCACAGACCACCGAGCTATGACTGCCCGCGTCAATCGTTAAGCCGCCTTCATCCAGTCCTGCCTCGAAGTTGCTGCGCGGAGACCAGATGCCCGACTCAATGGATTCGAGCGGCAGATGCTTGTACACGCCGCTGCTGCCATCCATCGCATAAGCCAGCAACAGGCCGCCATCCGGCACATTGGCTAGGTCATGCGTGAGACCCGCGTCTCCGTCGCAATCCACCGCCTGGGTGGTCCAGA
Organism: uncultured Planctomycetales bacterium; assembly: GCA_964465955.1. Classification (GTDB taxonomy): domain Bacteria; phylum 4484-113; class 4484-113; order 4484-113; family JAFGCY01; genus CAYXMN01. Next base: position 4,794 of record CAYXMN010000071.1, on the reverse strand, counting down.
GCCGGCCATGCAACCAGCTATGGTAGAGCTGGCCGTTGGAAGAATCATAATAGGAGAAATGTAGTTGCCCGGAGCCGTCGCGCTCCACATCGCAGCTTCCGTCAAACTTCGTGGAACCTTTGATGGTGCCGTCCCAGCCTTTGCGAATCACCGGCGCACCCGCGGCCAGCGGCTCGGTGTTAGGCAGCAGTTCAACCTGGCTGACTCTGAGTTCGCCCTCACCGAAGACAACAATTGCCACAGGCTGCCATGGATTAATCCGGCCGGCGCCCATGCCGCCGCCGTAAGTACCCGCGTTGCTGTTGCTTACGCCCCAGCTCCACGACAGCGCTCCTTGCGTCAGCTCAACCCACTGCCAGATATTGCGGTCCGGATTGCCGATCCCAGCGAAAACGCGTAGCGCGCCACCGCCGCCACCGCCACTGCCGTCATCGGTCGTGGACACTTGCACGGCAAACGGCGTATTCGCCCCGCCCATGGCGTCGAGATCGAAATCGTACATGGCGATCGCCGCTTCGGGAATCGTAAAGGAATCGGAAGCGATCGGGTCAGGTGTGAACACGCACTCGTCGCCATCGATGGCTACGTTTTGCGCTAACGTGTCTAACCGGCATTGGCTGCCGCGGCAGCGCAACGGCGTTTCAATCATTGATGCGTCGCGGGCGTAGGTGCCTGGTGCGGGCAGCTCTGTCACGATTTGAGCGACCGGCGCGGTATCGTCCGGTGTCGTTTTCGCAGCGCTGGTCGCGCCGCCGCCGCAACCACATAGCATGCCAGCCACCGCTAACACAATCAAGATGGCCAGGGGCACACCCCGGCGTGATGTAGAATCCAATATCATCGACTGCTCCACTCTTTTTGGGATTAAGTCTCAGCCTTGAGTACTTACCGCGAATTATACCCTCGCCGCGAATTCTTACACCGAGCGATAGTGGAATCTGTCGATTTCGTGTAACTAGATTGAGTATCAGTCTAATTCAGCGATGACTCATTGTTCATGATAGACACGCCGGACACGGCGGCTCAGACCACAGGTGATCTCGTACGGGAGCTGCCCTGCTTGGGCTGCGACTTGCTCGACGCTGAGCTCATGCCCCCGCTGCGCGCCGATGAACACGGCCTCGTCGCCGATGGCCACCGGGGTCTCGCCGGTTTCGACGATGCAGTAGTCCATCGCAATGTTGCCCACCCCTGGGCAACGCTCACCGTTGATGATGACCTGCAGTTTATTGCTCAGTGCGCGCGGCAGCCCGTCGGCATAACCCAAAGGCAGCGTCACGACGGTGGTGGGCCGGATGGCGCGCCAGGAATGGCTGTAGCTCACACCTTGCCCCGCCTGAATCTGGTGGATATCGATCACTTCGCTCGCCAGGCGCAGGCACGGCACGGTCGGCAGCGGCCCGGCCAGGCCAGGCGGGCGCAAGCCATAGGCCAGCAGTCCAACGCGCACGGCATCGAAGTGCAGCCGCGGGTAATTCACCAGCGCGCCGCTGTTGCCCAGATGGCGCTCCGGCATGTAACCCAGGACCTCGGCGGCAATCTCCGCCGCCCGCAGGAACTGCAGCTCCTGTTCGTAAGTGATCTCCGCGGCGGCATCGCCGCTATCCACCATATGTGAGAACAACCCGACGACCGCGATCTGCGGGTAGCGCTTCAGCTCAGTCAGGAACTTGCCCAGCTCGCTGACGCTGACGCCGAGGCGCACCATGCCGGTGTCCACCTTGACGTGCAGCTCCAGCGGATGGTGCAGCTCGCGGCAGGCGGCGGCCAGCTCCGGGATGTTCTCCGGGCGGTAGGCGCAGAGCTGGCAGCCGGAGTGGACGATCTGGTAGTAGTTCTTGGGATGTGTGTAGCCCAGCAGGATGATGCGGCCGGGGTAACCCAGCGCTTTGAGCTCCAGCGCTTCGTCCGCGTTGGCCACGCCGAGGCTGATGTTCTCGAACTCGCTTAAGATGGGCAGCAGCCCGCCCACGCCCACGCCGTATGCGTTGGCTTTAACCACGGCGATCAGCTTGGCGGGGCGCGCCAGGGCAGTCAGCTCGCGCAGGTTTTCGCGGTAGCGCGCCAGGTCCACGCTGAGCGTGATCAACGACGAGCCGATGTCGTCCAGGCCGGCAAGTTTAGGCGCATAGCCCCGTTCATTTAGCGTGCCATAACGCTCGTTCACGCGAGGATTATAGCGGTGGTTCTGAGGAGCGCGGAGACTGCTCCACGATTGGCCGCCTAGCTAGCAACTCGCGCAGCAACATGGTGAAGAGCCAAATCATTACGAATCCAATTGCCAATGCCCGCGGTTTGGCCACTGGTAACAAAGCCTTCGTGGCTTCGTAGGTCGGCAAGTTATGGAGGAGGAATAAGCTCGACATGGTGGAGAAGTAAGCAAAGATCAAGACCAGCACCGCCATAATGACCTTGAAGATGCGGCGGCTAATAAACAGAGCCGTGATGCCAAGCGCCGTTGGAATCATCACACTCACAAGGAACTCGAAGGCGACGCGCAGATCAGCCATCATCTGGCAAGTGCCGCACCAGTGGATGCTGTTGTCAGCAGCAGCAACCGCTCGCAGTGCTCCCTCATGCGCGCAGTAGAACCATAGCGACAACGCGGCCAATAGAATCGCCACGCTAGTCCATACCCGTTTCTCAGTGGTAGAGGGTTTGTTGAGTCGCCAGACTAGATCCCCCCGCATCACCCTTCCTCCCCATTTTGATGTCGCACTAGATTGAAAATTGTTTGATCGCCTTGGGCAGGTACTCCAGCAGATTTTTCGCGGTGAAGCCATTCTCGCCCAGGTCCGCCGCGCCGAGGCGCGCCGCCGCCGCGTGCAGGTTCACCGCCGTCACCGCGATCTCCGCCAGGTACTTGTGCAATAGGCTGTCGTCGTTGGCCAAGCGCTGCGCCGGATCGCGCTCGCTCGCACACAGCCGCCCCAGCAGCGCGCCGAGGATACCGGAGAGCACGTCGCCCGTGCCGCCGGTGGCCAGCGCGGGATGCCCGCGGTGGGGAAAGTACAACTCGCCCGCCGGCGTAGCGACGAGGCACTGGTTACTCTTGGCCAGCAGGAACAGCCCATGGTCGGCAGCAAATTCCAGGCTCAAGTCGAACCAGCGTTCCAGCGCCAGCGTGGGCATCGTGCCCGCCAGCCGCGCCAGTTCGCCCACATGCGGCGTGGCGATCAACGGCCAGCGCCCCTCGCACTTCAGCGACGGCAGCACGCGCAGCGCGTCGGCGTCCACCACCGTGGGCAGGCTGCGCCGCGCCAGGACGTTCCGCGTGAATTCAAGCTGCGGCGCGCCGTCACCCAGCCCCGGCCCGAGCACCAGAGCGTCGGCCCAGTCCAAATGCGCTTTCAACTCCGCGCTCAACGCCGCGGAGAAGCCACCTTGGCCGTCCGCGGGGTGAGTGCTGACCATCACCGCCGGGTGGTCGCAGCACACACTGTAAATATCCTCAGGCACAACCAAGCGCACCAGTCCAGCGCCGGAGCAGAGCGCTGCTTGCGCCGCCAGCCGCGGGGCACCGGGATACCGTTTGTGCCCGCCGATGACCACCACCCGCCCGAAGTCGCCTTTGTGCGTCGCCTGTTCGCGCGGCAAGCGGAGCGGTTCCCAAATCAAACCGCTACAGTCATGCGCCTCGGGCCGCACGCGCGCTTCGCCCAGGGTGGCGAACCCCAGCCCGGCGACTTCCACTTCACCGAGGTATTGCGCCGCGTGCGGGTGGTAGAACCCGCGCTTGGGATACCCCATGGTTACCGTGAGGCAGGCGCGCACAGCCGTGCCCAGCACTTCGCCCGTGGTGCACTGCAATCCGCTGGGGCAGTCGACGGCCACCACTGGGTAGCCGGATAGATTTAGCCGCTCGATGAGCTGTTCATGGTATTCGTGCAGCGGACGGTCGAGGCCGGTGCCGAACAGCGCGTCCACTACCACCACTTCGCCACTGGCACGGCTGATGACCTCAGGTGCCAACGCGGGATTGCTGAGGAACTGCACCGGCACATAGGCCCGTTCGCAAATACGGTAGAAGTAGGTGCTATCCAGGCTCAGGCTGGGCGGGTCGGTGATTTGCGGGTGGCATAGCACAAGCTGCACCGCCAGCCCGGCAGCCTGCGCCTGATAGGCCAGCGCGACACCGTCGCCGCCGTTGTTGCCTGTGCCCGCAAAGATGACGAGACGCTGGCAACCGGGAAACCGCCGCTCAATCGCGCGTAACACGGCGCGCGCGGCGCTGTTCATTAACAGCTTGCCATCCACGCCCAGCGTCTCAATCGTGTACCGGTCAAGCTCCGCCATTTGGGCGGCAGTCAGTACAGGCAACATACAGGAATTATACAAAGCGCGGCAGATTGAGATTGCGTATAATCTTGCGATGCCGAATTTGAGCAGTCCAAACTCTGGCGCTTCTCCCCTGGATAGCGAAGGTTCTCCCAGGTCTGAAGCGCCTGCGCCGCCAATGGCCGCCACCAAGGCACCGCCTTGGTGGTCCTTTCATATTTTTACGGTCGTCGGCGTAGTTTTACTCGTCGCAGGTGCTCTTGCGTTGTATCGTGAGCAGCAATTTACGGCAATCGCTCAACCGGCCAGAGGCGAGGTTATCGGCTATACCCAGCACAAGGATCTTGATGATGACATGTGGATGTACGCGCCTATCGTGCGGTTTAAAACCGCGGATAGTACATCCTGCGAGTTCACCTCCAAACTGAAGACTTCAAGCCGGCCGTACAAGGTCGGAGATGAAGTGGAAGTGCTCTACGACCCTGCGGATCCTAAACAAGCCGAGCTGGCCAGCGC
>CAYXMN010000070.1:0-12593 GCA_964465955.1 uncultured Planctomycetales bacterium | reverse complement strand
CGGCAAGTACGTCGACCTGATCGCCGACGGTGTCATCGACCCGGTCAAGGTGACGCGCTCCGCGGTGCAAAACGCCTGCTCCATCGCGGCGATGCTGCTGACGACCGAGGCGGTTGTGGCGGACATCCCGGAAGAGAAGAAGGAGATGCCGGGCGCGGGCGGCGCGGGCATGGGCGGCATGGGCGGCGGCATGGACTTCTAAGCCCAGCCACGCATTAAGTTGGAACGTAGGGGCCGGGCTCTGTCCCGGCCCTTTCGCTATGTATGGGCGAAGCCGTGCTTCCCCCTTTTTTTATACGGGCCGGGACAGGACCCGTCATGCATTCGGTAGGGCGGGCGGCCCTGCCCGCCAACTTGTGGCACCAGCCTTGGCGCCGGTGGGTTTGACAGGCGGGGACGCCTGTTGCACGCGATGGGGGGCGCGGTAGGGGCGGCATTCATGCCGCCCGCCCCATCGGGTTTGGCGAGCGCGGAAGCCCACTCTACCGGGAAGGGAACACGTTATGCGACACGGTCTCAATGCGAGGATCCCGTGCGGATGGCGAGGTGAAGGGACAACGGATCGTTCAGGTTGTGATAGCAAGGCAAAGCACAGGTACTACGGCCCGCCGTGGCCGTAGGCAGTTTCAAGGTCTACAGCTAGGGACGGCTGTAATACTAATCTCGCGGGCACAGAGGCCCGCCCCACCGGAGAGGGATTCACACCCCTGTAGGGGCGGCATTCATGCCGCCCGCGCCGCCGAGTAGATGCCGGTAGCCGCGGGTCTATGACCCGCGGGATGCCAGCCCACCTCACCCCCGGCGGGTCACAGACCCGCCGCTCCCAAGCCTGCCGGGCCGGGACAGCGCTTGGACCCTACCGAAGTCTTGGTCACGGTTATCTGAGGATTATGTCTAGTATCTACCTGATTCAATGTGAGGCAAGCATTTCTGGCGCAGCGATACCAATTGCCGCAAGAACAATATTCACAATGATTATGAACAATAAGCAACCAAACTTGGAATTGAGCGACGCAATGTGGTCATTGGTAGTAACTGTTAGATTACGATTCTCGATTAGTTGGAAGTATATCTTTTGAAGGTAGTACTCCGTGTTGCTCGTAGGTGATGGTACATTTTCAGGCGATTGTTGAACCATGTAAATCTCCTTTGTTTGAAATCGATAATCTGATGGTAGAATCACTATCCTTCAGCTGATCCTATAAAAAATTCCCGTACTCGAATCACCAGCGTTGCTTCCTAGACACCGGGCCGGGACAAGGCCCGGCCCCTACGCTCGCAGGCACGGCGTAGGTGATCACGTAGGGGCGGGGTTTCATCCCCGCCCGTCTTCGCTATTGGTTAAGTGGAAATTTTAGAGAGATACATTACATTAAAAGCTTTATCGTTTAATCCTGGACCTTCAAAATGGACTACATAATGGTGTGGACTTCTCCAATTATGTATCACCGAACCTATATTTCCATTGTACTCACTTCTTGAGTGCATTTGGACATAAACCAGATCATCAATGACTAAAGGATAAATTTCGTCATATTCTTCGGCTTCCTTTTTGATATTATAGTCTTCTGCTGTTATATCATTTATCCATCCTGAGCCTGTTGGTCCACCATATTCGTTTAGAATACGAATCAGCCTACGTCTCCTATCGATTGGATCTGGAGCAAAATGGATTTGATGCAATAATTCTGACTCGGCTTCACCTTGTGAATCAGTATCCCTCAATGATTCAATACCGATTTCTAGCTTGCATTTAACTGCAATAAGTCTTTTGGCTAACTGGTATTTCCAATTCGGATTTGTCATTCTCACGTTGTTCATTCCAGCAAGGTCTGTAATCTCTCTCAGAGGTGCAGACTGAATGATGATGGTGTGGTTTCTACCTTTACCAAGTGCCATCCCTGCTTCGAGGATGACATTTGGTCGCGGCTGAAAACCCATTTCACACTCTGTCTTAGTTCCGAGTCCTTCTTTTAGTCGAACCTCTTCATCCGGGGTGAACAAAATAATCATAGCATGAGCTCTCATTAAGCCATAATCGACTACATCAAATATATACGGCATAGCAATGCCCATATCAATGATCAAATCTTCCCATTCGAATACTCTGATGTCCCAATCTCGTAATAACGCCGCTATCTGATTTCTAACAACGAAGTCTCTACCGTGGACAAGAAACACTGAATTGGGTTCAGTTTGGTTAGACATTCGAAATCGATCAGTTTTGTCAAATGCAACTAGATCTATGTTGATTTTATCATTGTCATGTAGTTTAACGATGATTCGGTTGCACACTTCTCGAAAAGATACATACACTTCTTCATGCAAATCAGCAAGTGCTAATGGTATTGCTGTAGAATACAAGTCTTTAGCTATGATATTAATTTGCTGATTAACAGCTGTGTCTCTTGGGTTTTGTAATTCTAGAAATAAGACCTTGCTAATAAAAGCATGTCCATGTTTGATGGCAACCTTAGTATCATACAGCGAGTTACATTGAAAATTAACGATTGAACCACTGATGAATGGTTGCCAGTAATGAGTGTACCAATGATTCAGTTTACTCGTGATTTCACTTTGTAGTTGAGTCTGAATGTTTTCGACGCTATCCATAGGATAATACCTCAAAAGCTCCTCACAACACCTTCCTGTTCCCTTGGCTGTCGGGTTCGCTGACGATGCCCGCGGCCTCCAATTCTTCCATCAAGTTTGCAGCACGATTATACCCCACCTTTAACCTTCGTTGCAGGTAACTGATACTGGCGCGCCCCATGCTTGTCACAATTTCCCGCGCCTCGTCAAACAGCTCGTCGCGCCCATTTCCGCCCGCGCCGCCGCCTCCGCTTTCGCCGTCCGCCGCGAAGCTAACGATGCTCTCGTCATAGAGCGGCGGCGACTGCGCCCGGCACCACGCCACCACGCGGTCGATCTCGTCGTCGCCTAAAAACGCGCCCTGCACCCTAAGCGGCACGTTCTCGCCGATGGGCGCGAACAGCATGTCGCCGCTGCCGAGCAGCTTCTCCGCCCCGCCGCCGTCGAGGATGGTGCGGCTGTCGATCTGGCTCACGACGGCGAAGGCGACGCGGCTGGGGATGTTGGCCTTGATCGTGCCGGTGATGACCTTCACGTCCGGGCGCTGCGTGGCGATGACTAAGTGGATGCCCACGGCGCGGCTCAGCTGCGCGATGCGGCAGATCAGCTTCTCGATCACCTGCCCGGCGAGCATCATCAGGTCGGCCAGCTCGTCCACGACGATGACGATGTAGGGCAGCTGGCGGTCGAGCGCGGCCTGTTCGTTGTAGGCGGCGATGTTGCGCGCGCGCGCGGCCTCGAGCAGGCGGTAGCGCCGGTCCATCTCGGCGACGGCCCATTTCAGCGCGTTTTGCGCCTGGTGCACGTCATGCACGACAGGGCAGGCCAGCTGCGGCAAGCCGAGGTAGCTCGTCATCTCGACGCGCTTGGGGTCGATCAGCAGGAGGCGCAGCGTGTCCGGCGCGTTGCGCAGCAGCAGGCTCACGATGACGGCGTTGAGGCAGACGCTCTTGCCAGAGCCGGTGGCGCCCGCGACGAGCAGGTGCGGCATCTTGGCCAGGTTGGCGATCACGGCCTGCCCCGCGATGTCGCGGCCCAGGCCCACGGTGAGCGGGTGGTTGGCGCGCTGGCTTAAGGGCGAGAGCAGCACGCTCTTGAGGGTGACGAGGTCGGGCGCGGCGTTGGGCACCTCGATGCCCACCACGCTCTTACCCGGCACCGGCGCCTCGATGCGCACCGCCTTGACGGCCAGCTCCAGCGCGAGGTTGTCGGCCAGCGCGTGTACCTTGCTCACGTTGATGCCGGGGCCGATGGTCAGCTCGTAGCGCGTGACGCGCGGACCCGTGATGGCGGCGACGCATCTGGCCTCGATGTTGAAATTGGCGAGGGTCTGCTCGATGATGCGGCTGCGCTCGGACAGGTGCGGCTCCTCGCCGGCGGTGCGCGGGGCGTCGCGCAGCAAGTCGAGGGGCGGCAGCTCGTAGCCGGCCTGGGTGGAGTCGAACAGCGGGAGCTGGCCCGCGGGGCATGGCGCATCCTTGGCGGGCTCGCGCAGGGCGGTCGGCGGCGCGGGGATGATATGTAATGGTGCGGGTGTCCCGGCCGGTGATTCGGTGGCGCAAGCATCGGCCTGGGGAGCGGCGGGCTCCGCATGGGCGATGACCTGCGCGAACTCGTCCACGGCGGGCGGCTGGTCGGCAAGCGCCAGCGGCGTGATCTCAGGTGGAGGCTCAGGCACGTCAAAGCGCGCGGGCATGCCCGGCGGCGCAGGCGGACCCGTCGGTGGCGCGGACGGCGGATTGGCGGCGCGGGCGTCCTGCCCGTGCTCGCCCTTGCCGGCAGGCGGGAAGGCCGCCCTACCCGCTTCCCGCAGCACGGGGCTCTCGCCCTCCGGCGCGTCGGCGGCTTCCAGCTCGGCGGCGAGCACGGCCCGGCGCCGCGCCTCCCTGGCCGCCTCGCGCTGCACACGCTGTTGCGCCAGCGCGCCCGCCTCCTCCTTCACCGCGTCGGACAGGTCGCGCACCGACTCGGCGGTGGACGCCGCGGCGCGCATGGTGCCGCGCAGCAAGGGCACGAGCAAGCTGCGCCCGGCCAGGCGGATGATGACAATCACCGCCAGCACGCCAAGCAAAATGGCGTAGAAGCGGCCAAGGCGGCTCTGGCCCGCGGTGGCGGCAGAATCGCCCACCACCCCGCCTGCTTGGTACAGCCCGGCGAACAACGTCGCCAGCAGTGTCAAGCACGCCGCCCAGGCCAGGCCTTTCAACAGCGGCCGGCGGTAGCGCCCCGGCAACAGCGTAAAGGGCAGCAGCAGCGCGGCGGCGGGCAGCACATACATGCCCGCGCCAAATGCGGCGTACAGCGCGTCATGCACGATGCTGCCGAAGGGGGCGGAAAAGCCGGGATCGTAGGCGGCAACGGTGGTAAACGCGGCGACGGCGAGCAACGCCAGCACAACGATGTCAAGCAGCCAGCCCGGCGCTTGCCCGGTGTCGGCGGCGGCATGGCTGGGCGTCGACCGCGTGCGCGCCGCTGTTGTGCGCGGTTTAGCAGGTGTGCGCGGCTTGGCGGCGGATTTGGACGCGCGGCTGCGCCCACCACCGGTGGCGGCGGATTTCCCCTTCGTACTCATATGCTCAACCCTCTCTCAGGTTACATAGTAGCATACGAGTGTGTAGTAACGATCCAGGAAGGGGCCGACCGCCGCAACGCTAACGTGCGGGCTGTCAAATCCAATCCAACGCCAAGCCGCGGCACCTGACGCGGTTATTTCGCCGCCCCCGCGGCCATCGTTTGCGCGCCGAATACCGCCTCCTGGCCGACCCAGACCGTCCACTGCACTTCGTGGTAGTGCATGACGAACACCGGCGCTTGGCCTTCCCAGTGCACGCCGCTCACGTCCATATGCCAGCAGAACAGGTCTACCGCGGCGCAGATGCCGATAGGCATGGTGACGGAGTCATTCGGCATGATGCAGGCTGACGACTGGAAGCCCATGAAACCGTTGTTGGCTGTCACGACAACCGGATAGCCATGCCCGTTGCGCACCGTGACACTTCCGCAATTGGCATCCCCCATTTTGGGAATAGTACCTTGCACCCCGGATTCCACCATAGTATCCATCACGTGACCCTGACTTTTGCCTTTCATTGCCCTTCTCCTAGAATAGTAAATAAATTATGTGTGTGAGCAATTTACTCACATGCTCTGCAATAAATTATACGCATGGTACATGTTATAGAATTAAATTTAAGTTAATCTTACGCGAAGAGAGGGCGTGGCCGTCTACTTAATAATGTGCCGTCTACCCAGTATTGAGGGTTAGGGTGCTTTTACCGCGTTCAGCCACTGGGCAAGCTAGTCCCACTTTTCCTTGACGATATGCTTGTCGATTTCTTCCTGGGCCAATTCGCGCACGTGCAAGGCGTAACGCGAGATGGTCTCGTACATGGCCTGGCAGCTCGGATCATCAGCCGCCGCCAATCCATCCTTGCCCAGCGCTTCCAAGTCGCTGGCCGCTTTCAGCGCGCGGCGGATATTCATGTTGAATTCGCGCGGGTTCATGCAGGCGCCGCCTTCCTCGGACTGAGCCGGGGTGCTCCCCCCGCTGCGCACCTGCGCCAGCTCTTTGCGCAAAATATCTAATGTGGCGCGCAGTTTGGTTTCGTGCTCACCGGCGTCGCTGGCCAGCTTGGTGAACAGCAGGCGGGCCATTTCGCGTTGCGCTTCCTTGGCGGTTTTGGCGTAGAGCTTGGCCGCCGCGTTCTCCTTGGGGATCGCCCGCGCAATGATCTCGATCATCGTCTCCAGCTGTTGTATGTCTGCTTTACTCATACGCGCCTCCAACATTATGACGGGAAAGTGATCTTCCCGCCGTAATGGCCCAGCACTGCGACATTAGCCGCCACTAACGCGAGCAGACCCAGATAAACCCAGGCCAGGGGCTGGCTCGCACAATTCAGCGGAGCCAGGCCGTTCAGTCCCCACAGTTTCAGCGCGAGGGCGGCCCCGGCCAGCACGATCAACACGCCGCTGCCGATCCATTTAATGCGGTAAATCCGCGTCCACACCGATGCGTAGTTGAAATACCAGCTGATCCAGCCCGTGATCACCGACGGGAACGCGGCCAGGAAACACACCGCCAAGCTCCAAAACGCCGCATGCTGCAAGGCAATGCTCAGCTCCGGCGCCAGCGATTCCGACGCCAGGCCGGCGATGGCGAACACCGGACTGATTACGCCGAGCGCTGTTGGGAAATGCACCGCCATGGGGTGCAGGTGGTTGTCCAGCGACAGCCGCGCCCACAGCGGCAAGCTTCCCTCGGCTTCCTCCTCGGGCTTAGCGATCACGCCCACCACCGGGAAGCGCGCCATCACGTCGTCCCCGTGCGGCGCAGCCAGCATGTTGTTTGTTAGATCCTCGCCCGCGTTATGCGCGCGCACATGCACGCCGTTACGCCAGAGGCGGCTGCCGCTGACGTCGTAGACCTTACCTAGGTACGCCACGTATGCCGGCTGGCCGTCCTTGCCGTTGTACCGCTCCAGCTCTTCAACCGTGAAGCTCCGGGTAGCCTGTTCCTTCACATCCATACCGGTAGGTAATTGTAGCAAGGTAAAGGCTGGTAACACCCTGGGTGCGGTTCAAATCCTAGGCAAAAGCGGCGGTTGTGGGAGGTCAACCGCCGCTGCGTGTCCTCTGCGGTTTGGAGGACGGAAATGCTTCTCAAGTTTCACACAGCGCGTATTACTCGCTGTGCAAATATATAGACGCGTCAAACGCTATTCAAGTTTCCCCTGGTCAACCCAAGCCTGCCAAATATCCTTTTGCGCATCGGTGAGAGGGCCGCCACTCTTCGGCATATTCTCGCTTAGAATCTGGACCAATCCATTGTCACCGTTAGCGAAGGCAGTTGCATAGCTGGCCCAGCTCACGCCACCCGAGGTGTTGCCGCCAGTATGGCATGGACTGCAGCGGTTTTGGGTCAGTGGCACGATGTCATCCGTGTAAGTGACGGCCAAGCCGTAGGGTCCGTTGTTGTCGACAAAGGACTGCACAGTGTCCTTGGCGGTTTGATCCAGGCTCCCATGGGTGTCATTGACCACCTTGCCCACAAGTTTGCCCTGGTTCTCGCGCACCGCCCAGAAGGCGTGCAGCTCAGTCCCGGTGAAACTGCCCGCGCCGTGGCAGCCGGTGCAGTTCTGCGCCAGCAGCGGCTGCAGGTCGTCTAAGTAGTTGGCCTGCTCGGATTGGCCGTCGTCGTAGTGCACAGCGGCCGATTCCACCGCGAGTGCATTCCCGTTGAACACCAGCACCGACACATAGGTGTTGCCCGCCCCGGACCGGAAGTTTCCCGAGAGGTCGGCGAAGGTAATCGGCTGATCGCCGTTAAATGGCCCAAGCAGGTCCCATTTAGAAGTTGAAAAGTCTGCGAATGCCAACCAGTATTCGTTGAACTGGGGATTAGTGACATCCACTTCGAAAGCCAGCGGCGTGAAGTTGAGCGGGAATTGATAGATTGCGTACTCCAGCACGCCGGTCGCCGCGGACACCTGCAGGGCAGATTCAGCCCCAGGCGTAACCGAGGATTCAAACACCTCATTTCCAAGCCGGGTCAGGGTTTGGGCCAGGCTCATGCCTCGCACCGGCGCGTCCTGGGAGGGGAAAGCCGGCATCTGGCCTTGCCAGGTAACTGGCATCGTCTCCGGGTTCCCTGTTCCCGGCAAGCTGGCGGCCGCCGGAGCGGCTGAGCCGCCGCCGCACGCGCAAGCAAAAAGCGTTAAACTGGCCACCGCGGCGATCAGCCGGGTGCGTGTCATGGTTCCGGGCATGTTGCACTCCCTCAGATATTTCAGCCAAATTGCGCATCCCAAAACCCGCTACCTGCCCGTACTATATATTACCCGAAATATCTATTTGCCTACATGTTTGTCGCAACATCCCAATCATACTGAGTCTCATTCCCGATTCTGCATGAGCTTTTTAATCGCCGTGCCAGACGGGTACAATAGGCGCGCGATGGCTGGCACACCGAACAAAGTGAAGGCGCAACTGCTCAAGGGCATGCAGGATAGCTGGCCACGGCTAGCCCAGGCGCGGCGCGCGATGCTGGCGCGCATCGAGCCGGTCTGCCAGCGCTTCGGCTTCCTGCCCTTCGACACTCCGGCGCTGGAGTCCATCGAGTGCATCCTCGGACCCGAGCCCAGCGCGACGCAGTTGCGCGGCGTGTTCTCGTTCACGAACCAGGACGAGGAAGTAGTCGGCTTGCGCTATGAGCACACCGGCCCGCTGGCGCGCGTGGTAAGCCAGTACCAGCTCGAACTGGCGCGGCCATTCCGGCGCTACGCCGTCGGACCAGTCTGGCGCTATGACAAGCCGGAGCCGGGGCGCTTCCGCGAGTTCTACCAGTTCGACGTGGATACCGTCGGCGCGCCGGGTATGGCTGCCGATGCGGAAATCATCGCGCTGCTCAGCGCCATTTTCACTGAGCTGGAGATCCCTGACTATGAGATCCGGCTGTCCAACCGCAAGCTGCTCAACGCGCTGGGAGAGTACTGCGGCGCAGACCCCGAACAGGGGCGCGACATCTACCGTGTAATCGACAAGCTCGACAAGTTCGACCGCGAGCGCATCCGCCTGGAGCTGGGGCCGGGGCTCAAAGACGAGAGCGGCGACCCAATCCGCGGTTTGGGGCTGACAGACATGCAGATCGGCCGCATTGATGAGTTCCTCGACCTGAAAGCCGAGAGCGGCAACGCGGCGCGGCTGGCAGGCTCACGCAAGCTCCTGGGCTCCGTCGCGCTGGCGGCGGAAGGGCTGGACGAACTGGAGCAAGTGCTGGACTACGCCGCGGCGTTCGGCGTGGGTGGGGACAACCTCGTGTTCGACCCGCACCTCGCCCGCGGGCTGGGTTATTACAGCGGCCCAGTGTTCGAGGTGGTACTGCGCAGCGCGCCGCAGTTCGGCTCGGTGTTTGGCGGCGGGCGCTACAACGGCCTGCTGGAGCGCTTCCTCGGGCCGGGCCAAGGCGTGCCGGCCACCGGCGCGAGCGTGGGCGTGGACCGGCTGCTGGCGGCGCTGGAAGCGCTGCGTGGCGCGGCAGGCGGCGAGTACGCCTCGGCAGGGAGCCAGGTGCTCGTCACCGTGATGGACAAGGCGCGGATGAAGGACTACATCGCCATCGCCTGCGAGCTGCGTAGCGCTGGCATCCCGGCGGAGGTGTACCTCGGCGGCGGCAACGTGGGCAAACAGCTGAAGTATGCCGATCGCCTCGGCATTCCGCTGGCGGTGATCTTGGGCGAGGACGAGTTCGCCAGCGGCAGCGCCAGCGTGAAGGACTTGGAGCTGGGGCGCCGGATCGCGGCTGAAGCTGAAACTCGCGAGGAGTGGGCCGAGCGTCCGCAGCAGTTCACCTGCCCGCGCGGCGAGCTGACGGCGCAACTCAAGGCGCGGCTGCCGTAGGGGCCGGATTCATCCGGCCCGGATGCGGGCGGCATAAATGCCGCCGCTAAAAGAACAATCGACAACCTAGTTTATGAAGTCAAACAGCGTCGGCGGCAGCACCTTGGCGCCCACGCCTAAGGCGGCGGTCAGTACGTTCTGCTGTTCCTGCAGCTTCGTGATCGTCTCCGCGAGATCGACATAGTTGTTCACGGTTTGGATCGTCGCCAGGTTGACTTCCACGCTCTCGTTCTGGCTCAGCGTCATCTCCATGCGCTTGGTTTTGCTGCCCAGTTGCGCCAGCACGCTGAGCACTGTTTCGAACGCCCGGTCCACATCGGCAATGCGATTTGTCATCCGTTGGAAGCGCTCGTCCTCATACACGGTTTCGCTGGTGAGCGTGGTGCGGTAGAACAGCCGCCCGCTGATCCCCGCGAACTTGTCGTTGAACGAGGCCACTGCGGTGCCATCCTCGTCGAACGCCGTGATGCTCACGTCGTTCACCACCGTGCTGGCCGGATTGAAGATTTGGATGCGGCCGTCGCGCAGCACCTCCACCTCAAGTTGGAAGCCCAGCTTGGCTTCAATCTGGTCGGCGAGATCCTGCATCGTGGTAAAGCGTTGCACGACGAACTCATTGGTGGAACCGTCGCTGCTGATCTCGATTTTGTAACCGGGGAACAAGCCCAGGGAATCGCCGTTCTCGTCGAGCAGGTCCACGAGGCGGCTCTCCGCCGCGGCATAACCGAACAGCTCATCGCGCGTGCTCAGCAGTGTATCGATCATGTTGGTCGGCAGCGTGATCGTGCCTTGCCCGTCCGCCGAGCCGCCGCCCGGCGTGGTGGCCGCGTTCAGGCCGATATTCGCCAGCGCGCCGGGGGTGAGGTCAGTCAAGGTGAGATCAGCAGCCTGCACCGTGCTGCCGGCCTCGGCGGTCACGATGTCTACCGCACCGGTCACACCGTTGACCACGGCGTAGACGCGGTCCTTCAGTGTCGCGGACAGGCTGAACTGGTCGTTGAGTTCCTGCGCCAGCGCGGTGGCGGTGGGATATGCGCCGCTGTCCAGGGTGATGGACACCGGCGGTGGATCAGTGCCGTCCAGGCTGGACGACGGGCCCAGATCCACCATGAACTGGTCGTTGATGCCCGTTGTCACCACCAGCGGGAATACCGCCGTGCCGAACACGGTCGCGGGCTGGGGTGGCGCGCTGGCGCCGGTGGCCTGGTTCACGTAGAAACCGAGGTCGCCCAGCGTATCCGTGCCGGGCGCCGGCGGGCCGCCCACCGCGTTGCTGAGCAGCAGATCGCTCGAGGCGATGCTGCCGTCTTTCTTCGTCGTGACGATTTTCAACCGCCCGCTGTCGTTCTCGGCGTAAACCAAGCCGGACAGGAACTTGTTATGCAGGATCTGGCGGTTGATTTCCACGACGGCTTTATTCACATCAATTACACCGGCGGTGTTAACCAATGTCGCGTCAAGGTTCAGTTCGACCGGATCGAGATCCAGCGCATTCTCGTCGCCGGTGGTGATATAAGCGCTCGTGCCAAGGTCGATGATGAAGCGGTCGTTGCCATCGGTGCCGGCGGCGTCCGCATTCTCTTCCACGCCCGCCACCGCGTTGAAGCCGAGCAGCGCGCCGGCGGTGTCCACCGTGCCGTCGGGCGCCGTGCCGCCAATGCGCAGGTCCGTAGTGGCGACGGCGCTGCTCTGCACGAAGGTTTCCAGCTCCAGGAAGAAGTTGCCGGAGAGCGGCGGCAGCTCCACCGTATTCACCAGCAGCCGCTCCTCGCCAAAGGCGGCGTCCGCCTTGGCCTGGATTTCCGCCTGCAGTTCCGCCAGCGAGTTATAGGTCTTCGCGTCGAGCTTTAATATTTCCGTCTGGGTGAAGTTATCGTTCGCCGCGCCGCCTAAGGTGACCACCAGGTCCTGGTTCGCCGCGCCGATGGTCAGCGGGAACGCCAGCGGCGGCACCAGGTTGCCCTGATGGAGCGCGCCGCGGCTGTCCACCAGCGGCGCAGCCGCCGGGGCAGCCTGGGCATAGTTGTAAGCCCCGCGCGGCAGGATGCCGAGATCATCCAGCACCGAGCCGGAGATGTCGCTGGCGCGGATGGCGTTGCAGCTGTTCAGGCTGGTCAGCTTGAGCCGGTAATCCCCGGAGACTTCCGCGAAGACTTCCGCGTCCGTGTTCTTGTTAATCATGTCGCGGATGTCTTCCACGGTCATCGTCGGCGTCACGACAAACAGCTCGTCGTTTAACTCGAACGCGCCGTTGTACCCCAGCGCCGCCCCGGACATTTGGCGCCCCTCAAGCTTGTAGGTCTGGCTTAAGAACACGTCCATGCCGGTGAAATTCACGCCGAGATCGCGGTTGACGCCGATGTTGCGCGCGATGTGGCCCAAATCGCCTTGATAGGTGATCGAGTTGGTCAGTCCGTCGATGGTGTTGCTGTTGATTTGGAACGCCTCGGTCAGCGTTTCGTAGCCGCTGTAGATATACCGCCCGCGGTAGCTGTCATTGGACAGCGAAATGATGTGTTCCAGGAGCTGGTCCAGTTCCAGCGCGATGGCGTTGCGGTCGGTGCTCGTCAGGTAGGTGTTCGCGCCCTGGACCACTAGCTCAC
>CAYXMN010000069.1:0-12689 GCA_964465955.1 uncultured Planctomycetales bacterium | reverse complement strand
CAGTGAACTCGCTGGGCCGCGCGACCGCCAACTGCGAGGCTGACATCCACTGGCCGTTGTTGATCTGAATCCAGTCACCCTGGCGACCGCTCACCGTGACGTAGGTGAAGCCCGGATCAATCGCGCCAACGGCGTTCCTGGCGGTGGGACGGGACCACGGCTGCCGCTGATGTATATGCCACTTACCTAGGAACCGGGTGAGACAGCTTCAGGCAATCTCACCTGAGTGGACTCCTTTTAACTCCCTAGTCCAGTAAAGCCCATGAAGGCCATGGCCAAGATGCCGGCGATAACTAGCGAAATCGGCACCCCGATCAGAGGCTTGGGGACTTCCATGATCTCTACGCGTTCGCGAATACCAGCAAAGACGAGGATTGCCACCAAAAAGCCTACAGCGGTGCCAACGGTATAGATCATCGCCTCAAGGAAATGGAATTCCTTTTTGATGGCTAACAGCGCGATACCCAGAATCGCGCAGTTCGTTGTGATCAGCGGCAGGTAGATGCCAAGCGCATCGAATAATGCTTTTGCAGTCTTGCGCAACACGATTTCCACAAGTTGGACAAGAGCCGCAATCACCAAGATGAAGGACAAGGTGTCGAGATACTGCAGGTTGAGCGGCGTCAACACGAAGTAATAGAGCGGCCAGGTCACAGCAGTGGCCAGCGTCATGACGAAGATCACGGCCAGGCCCATGCCCATCGCGGTATCAATCTTCTTGGACACGCCGAGATACGGACATGTGCCCAGGAACTGCATGAAGATCACGTTCTTGACGAGAATCGTGTTCAGGAGAATAAGCAGGATGGCAGTGATGGTCATTGGATAGCCCTCCCGGCCGACAAGGCGGCGCGTTCGCTCTGGTGCTTGTTATGTTCCAAGCGTTGGTTGATCCAGTTCATCAGGCCCACGAATAGCCCGAGGCTAATGAATGCACCTGGAGGCAGGATCATCACAATCGCCGGGCTAAAAGTTTCCGGCGTGACCGTGATGTTCATGAAGGTGCCGTTGCCGAGGATTTCACGTACCGCGCCAAGCAGGCCCAGGGCCAAAGTAAATCCTAAGCCCATCCCCAGGCCGTCGATGAACGAGACAAAGACGCCATTTTTATATGCGTATGCTTCCGCACGCCCCAGGATGATGCAGTTCACGACGATCAGTGGAACAAGCACGCCCAGGCTCTTGCTTAAGGCAGGGACGAAGCCCTGCAACACAAGGTCGACGATGGTCACGAAGGCTGCAATGACCACGATGAAACACGGAATGCGCAGGCGGTCGGGAATCGCTTTACGCAACATGCTGACCACGACGTTGCTGCACACCAGCACGAAGGTGGCGGCAATGCCCATGCCCAAGCCGTTCAATACGCTTGTGGATGTGGCCAGGGTCGGGCACATGCCGAGCACCAGCCGCAGCACCGGGTTCTCATCCCATAAGCCTTTTAGGAACTCTTTCGCGATGTTTGGCATAGTTACTCGCCTCCTGCCGGTTCTTCCGCCGGGGACGGATCGGCATTCTGTGCGCCGGGATCCGCGGATTGATCCTCACTTGGGTCCGCTGCGGCATCGCCCATCGCTTCCGCATCTGCGGCTGCGTCTACAGCAGCAGTGTCCTCCACAGCTGAACTTGAACTGTCCGCTGGCGGTGCTGCCGTATCTGCAACAGTGCCCTGGGCGTCGGCGGCCGGCGCTGCTAGGGAAGATTCCGCTGGCGGCGCGGCGGCGGCAATTTCGCCGAGTGCGTCCAGGCCATTTTGCACGCAATCGCACACGGCCCGGCTGGTAATAGTTGCGCCGGTAATGGCGTCAATGTTCCCGCCGTCCTTAACCACCTTGAAGATGAAATCACCCGGCAGCTTGCCATTGAACTGGTCGATAAAAAATGGTTCGCTTGCTTTGCTGCCCAGACCCGGCGTCTCGGCGCTGTCGAGAATCTGCACTTTGTTTACGCTGCCATCAGGATTGACACCGAACATTACCGAGAAATGCCCGGAGTATCCGGTCTCAACCGAGCTTTTAATTCCATAACCGCTGATGGCGCCGCCCTGCTCTCCGGTAAAAATTGTGATCGTGTCGCTCACAGCCTGCGGCTCTGCTAGAGGATCGTTATCGAAAGCGGGCATCACCGTCTGCAGTTTGGTTTGTTCTTCGAGCTTCTTCGATTTCTCGATTGGTTCTTTGGTTAGACCGAAGAAGAAGCCAAGCAAGCCTGACATCACAATCGAGATTAGAATTGGCGATACGATGATTAGCGGGCTGATTGACTCCGGACCCGCTAACTTAGGATTCGTTTCGGATTCAATCTGGCGAGGCGCTTTGCTCTCCTTTTCCTTAGGCATTGGCGGCCTCCTTCACTAGCTTTTCCGCGCCGAATGTCGCGGGCTTTGTATAGCGGTCAATCATCGGTGCCAATCCGTTCATAATCAGAATAGCGAAGCTTACTCCTTCCGGGAACGCGCCACGCAGCCAAAGCCGAAGATCAGCATGCCTTTATCGCTGACCGGGCTTGTGACCATGTCCGTCGCCATGAAGAAGGCGCCCAAGAACAAACCCGCACTCACTACATGCAACACCGGGCTGGGGTAGTAACTCGGATTGATCAGCCACATCACGCCCGTGAGGATGAACACCGTGACGATGAAACTCACGGGGATTTGCCAGCGCACGTAGCCCTTCCACATCAGGAACAGCCCGCCCAGCAGGAGCGCTAACACACTGGTTTCACCAAGGCTGCCGCTAATATTGCCGATGAACATGTTCCAAATCGTGGCGTTGTGTTCCACCGCCCATTGCAGGTAGGCCGCCAAACCGTCCGACTTAATCAGGCCAAGCGGAGTCGCGGTGGTCACCGCATCAAGCTTGGCAAACTCGGCGATGCCGCCGGGCTGTGTCCATGCCGTCATCTGCGCCGGGAAGCTCAAGAGCAGGAACACGCGGGCGACCAGTGCAGGATTAAAGACATTCTGCCCCAGCCCGCCGAACACGTGCTTGCCCAGTAGCATCGCCACCAGCGCGCCAACCAGCGCCATCCACCACGGACTTGATGCCGGCAGGTTCAGCGCGAGCAGCACGCCGGTCACCACCGCGCTACCGTCCAACGTGAACCGCATCGCTTTGGCGTGATCCATGCGCAGGCGCAAGCCGAGGTATTCAAATGCGAGGCAACCCATCGTGCACAGCGCAATCACGAACAGCGCTTTGAGACCGAAGAACCAGAGCGCTGCAATCACAGCAGGCAGCATCGCCAGGACCACCGTCCACATCACCTTGCTCACGTTTTCGGTGCTCTGGGCGTGCGGGCTGCTACGCAGTACCGTTTTGTCTAGTTTTAGCTCAGCCAAGGAAACCCCCTACCTCCTGGGATTTCAAGTTATCAACGTTTAGTTTGTCGCGGTGGCCTTGGCCTCCGCTTCCTTTGCTTTCATCTGCTCACGCTTGCGGATGCGGTTCAGCTCCCACTTGCCCAGGCGCATCCAATGCACGAGGCGCCGGTAGCTTGGGCAGATGTAGGCGCAACAACCGCACTCGATGCAATCCAGTGCGCCTATCGCTTCGTCGAACCGTTCGTTTTTAATCAGGCTCATTAGCTCGGTGGGCACTAAGCCCATCGGGCAGCCGCGGACGCATTCTCCACAGCGGATGCACGGCAGCTCTTCAACCACCTGGATTTCACCTGGAGCGAGGAACAAAATCCCGCTGCTGCTCTTGGTTACCGGCTCGCTTAAATCGCTGGTGGCGCGGCCCATCATCGGCCCGCCCATCACGATTTCCGCACACTCGCCTTTCAGCCCGCCGCAAAACTCCAATATCTCGCTGACGCTTACGCCTTGCGGCACCAACACGTTTTGCGGCTTGGCCACAGCCCGGCCCGTCACCGTCAGCAACCGGCGGTAGAGCGGGCGCTCACACGCCAAGGCTTCATACACCGCGGCGGCGGTAGCGACGTTCTGCACCACCACCCCGACGCTGAACGGCAGCTTGCCCGGCGGCACCCGGCGGCCGACTAGCGCTTCGATCAACTGCTTTTCCGCGCCTTGCGGGTAACGGGTGCGCAGTTGCATTACTTTAATGCCAGGCACGCCTTGCGCAGCCTCGGACAGGCTTTTGTACGCCTCAGGCTTGTTGTTCTCGATACCGATGTACGCCTGGGCCACCCCGACCGCTTTCATCAAGGCGCGGGTGCCTTCAATGATTAACACCGGGTGGTTGCGCATCAGGCAATCGTCGGCGGTCAGGTAAGGCTCGCACTCCGCGCCGTTGATCACCACTGTGTCAATCTTCACACCCGGGGGCGGGCTGAGCTTCACGTGGGTCGGGAACGCCGCACCGCCCATGCCCACCAGGCCTGCGGCTTTGATCTTGTCGATGATGTGCTTGCCATCGAGCGCGTCGAGATCCAGCGGTTTGGGGCTGGATTCAAACGGGGCGACTTGCGCGCCATCCGCGGGTTTGATCACCACCGCCGGACTGTTCACCGCGCCGATATGGACCATCTCCAGTGATTTAACCGTGCCCGCCACCGGCGCGTGGATGTCCACCGAAACAAAGCCCTGCGCCTCACCTAACTTCTGCCCGGCCACCACGGTATCGCGGGCCGCCACGACGGGCTTCGCCGGCGTGCCCAGGTGTTGCGCCATGGCGATGGTCAGAGCTTCCGGCAGCGGCATCACCGCATATTGGGTTGGATCGGTTAGGTGCTTTTCCTCTGGCGGATGCACTCCGCCGCGTTTAAAGGTAATGCCTGAGTGGCTCACGCTTGGCCCTCCTGCTTAGTCTCAACGGCGAACCCGAGTTGTGCTTCGAGTTCTGTGATCTGGCTCTGTAACTTTTCCTCGATCGCGGGGAACTTCGTGTTGGCATAATCCGTGTCGGTTGCAGCTTTATCCTTTGCCACTTTCAGCGCGGTCAGCAGCTTGGTATATTTCTCTTGCAGCGCAGGATCAACGACGTTAATGGGAATTGCGTCCGGTTGTTCAGCCCGCGGCGGCTGCGCTGCCGGCAACATGGTGCTGTCCACGCTAGCGCCAAGTTCGGCGAGCTTAGCCAGCAGCTTCTGCTCCATCCCCGGCAGCTTGGCGGCGAACTCTGGATCCGCCGCAGCCTTGGCCCGGGCATCCGCCAGCGCTTGGCGAAACTTAGCAATTTGCTGCGCGTTCTTATCGCCAGCCGGGATGCCGGCGGTTGCCTGCGCCGCTTTAGCCTGCTCTTCCGCTTGCTTGGTCCTCAAAGCGGCTGCAATATGGTCCAGGCCCTTCTTCAGATCATGCTGTGACACGACGTAATCCGCCAAGTCACGGATTTTAATAAGGTCCCGCGGGCAGGCGATGACACATTCGTGGCATTGGGTGCAGCGGGATTGATCGATCGCGGCAAGGTTATTGTCGAAGAAGATGGCGTCGCTCGGGCAAACCTTCACGCATTTCTTGCAGCCAATGCAGCCGATCTCGCAGACCTTGGTCACAACCTTGCCGGCGTCAAAGCTCTTGCACGGGATGAACACGCGGCGGCCCTTGGGAATCAGCGCGATAATGCCGCGCGGACAGGCTTCCACACATTTGCCGCAGGCGACGCACTTCTCCGGAATGATGTGCGCGATGCCGTCGTACACATCGATCGCATCAAATGGACAAGCCTGCACGCAAGTCCCCAGGCCGATGCAGCCATAGGAGCAGGCGCGGTCCACCTGGCCGACAAGGTGCGCGGCGCGGCAGTCCGTGATGCCGGTGTACATACCATTGAACTGCGCGCTAGACTGCAAACCCTCGCACATCACATGCGCCACCACCGGCTCGACCGAGGATAAATCCTCTCCCATCACTTTGGCGATGGCCGCCATCATATCCGTACTGCAGACTGGGCAGCTCATCCCTTCCTCGCCGCCAACCATCGCTTCCGCAAATGCTTTGCATCCGGCTTTACCGCAACCGCCGCAGTTTGCGCCTGGCAAAAGCCCCTCGATTTCACCGATGCGCGGATCTTCAAAAACATAGAACTTCTTGGCGGCGACTAGCAGCGAACCTGCCAGCAATAAACCAAGACCGCCCATCACTCCAGCAGGAACTAGAATCTCGAGCATTTCTACTCAATCCTTTCCAGACGAACCACCGGAGCGGCTCGCCGGCCCTGGTATAGATGTATGAACAACCAACTCAGACCGATGCCCAGCGCCACACCCAGCGTGCTGCCTATATCCTGGGTTACGTTCAGGAATTCAGGCCCGGCGAAATAACCTGCAAACGCCCCGAGCAAAATGAACAGCGTCGGAAAAGCATATAGCACGCACGACGCGCGCAGGACATCTTTGGAATCAGCCAGCACTCGCACTTGATCACCGGGCTTGAATCCGGTCGCTGCCAGCTTAACTTGCCGGTTGGTCTCCGGAGCAAGATGGCAATGGCCCTTGCTAACGCAGGAAGCGCACTCGCTGGGTCCGGCTAATTCCACCGTCACTTGCCCATTGTCAATCGCCACTACCCGGCCATGGCATTCGGCGGATTTAGCTCCCGGACCGCGCGCTGTTGGATCGTGGCTTGGCATAGCGTTTCGCCATCTGCCTGTACTTGTAGAACATTTCAGGCTTATGATGGCAGCAAGCGCTCCTGGGCGGACTTGTCTGCCCGGTTAGCGCCGGTGAAAGACTAACACTTTCCATCTCTCATTTCAAGCACCCCGCATATGCGGATATCGTTATATATATCACGTTATCCGCTGTCAGATTTACCTGCACTTGAAGAACGAGATGCGATATTCTCTCATTTGAATAATGCTCCACATTGTGCCTGCGTTTATCGAGATATGCTTGCAGGATCACCGTGGCGGCAGCGGCATCAATACTTTCGCGGTTGCGCTTCGCGCGAGCACCGGCCTGCTGGCGCACGGCATAGGCTTCGCGCGTCGAGAACCGTTCATCAACTAATGCCAGCGGGATGCCAAGCTCGCCTGCCAATCGCCCGGCCAAGTCTCGCGCCCAGCGTGCCGCATCTCCTTCCCGGCCTCGGTCGTCCAGCGGTAAGCCCGCTACTAGAACGACAGGAGCACGGAAAGCAAGAGCATCCTTGATCCTCGCGGCGAGTGACTCCTGCGGTTCAGTAGCGATGACGGTTAGTGGCAGCGCCAGCTTGCTTGTTTGCAGGGCAACCGCCAGTCCGCACCTGGCCTTGCCCAGATCCAGGCCGAGCAGGTAAGTCTCATTCTCAGCATTTAATGGGAACAATTGCATGTTTCGCACCTGCATGTTAGCATCTGCTTGGTACCCGGGAGGACTCACTAGTGCAAGATCGAGTTGTTTATACCTTGGTAGGGAAGTGCCTGCTACTTGCTGTAATTTTTGCAGTAATCACTGGCTGCGGATTAGGTTCTACAGACTCCCAAACGTTTAAATCAGAGATTCCGGTTGAGGTAGACAACCCCGCGGATCGCTATCAAACCACAGAATTTCCCGCTGTTGGCCAACTCCCACGTGAGACTTCGGGTTCAAGAACTGTCACAGGGGCAGCATTTATCGCCGCGCATGGTGTGAAGACTGAAGAACAAGCCGCCATCATGTCTGTAGAGTTTATCGAAGAACCGGATCAATCCGGCGATATAACCGGCGGAGATCCAGATGCTGAAATCGTCGCTCCATTTGCCTTTGCGATCTATCGTTTCGCTCATTTAGAAGGGGATGTGATTGGATTAAAAATCCACATGTCAACCCACAACATCTCCCCGATTTGGCTGGCATTCGCAAATCTGCAGGCTGAGCATTGGGAGTACCCGCTCGCACCGGAGTTGTCCTCTGTTGAAATCTGGGACTCCACTGCCGAAATCGACTTCTCGAAGTACCAGAGCGAAACAGGAGAGATGTACATCGCTTTAATACTGGCGGACGACCAAGAAGCAATCCGTGTTTATGACCTTCAGCTCATCACTGCCTCGGAAGTCTCCACTTTCACTGCCACGCACAACCTGGATACTGGAGTTAAACTAAACTGGGAAGCAGCCGAAAGCACCTATGGCTTCATCATCTCGCGCAGAGAATCAGGTAGTCAGAATCCTTGGATTAGTTTATCGGAAGAACCACTCGCCCCATTTGAAACCTATTTTATGGATGATACTGCCGAGCCGGGGAAGGAATACACGTATTCGATAAGTAGTGCGTATGGACCGTATAATGAGCCTGATAAATGGGTATGGAGCGACGGTCTGTTCGTACTCGGGCGCCGGTTGATCTCCACTGTTCCACTTGACAATTCAGAAGTAGAGAACCTGCGGATCGATACGGTGAATTGGTATAACCAACTGGGGTTTATCGGTGTAGATTTGGAGACTGACCATTTGCTGGCATTTCAGAGTGAATCCTTCCCGCCTGGCGACACCTGGCATTGGCATGATCCCGGCAGCGGGATTGCCGGCCAAGCTGTCGACTGGCATGTTGATACCAGCCAGCCTTATTGTATTTTTCCAGGCAGCCAGGAGAATAACACGGTTATGACCGTTTGCTTCGCGCACGGCCATACAATCTATTCTCAGGTAGGCGAAATCGACGAATTAGGAGGATTAACCTGGAACCCGCCAGTAGCAGTCTGTATAGGACCTTATGAAGTTTTACACTGTTTTAAAATGTCTCGGCGCATCGGGTTGTTGCTCTGGAACACTGCTAAGCACCAGTTAGAAGTTTTCGATTCGATGGACCTCACCGGAAGATTATGGTTTGATCCGAAGGAATGGCCCTGGGCCTGGCGTTCATTCGAGGGGGAATCACCGATTGGGGCAGTAGATTCCGAATATACTGCAATCGGAGAAACGCTGTGTTACAAAGGCTCTGGCAGTGGGAAGATCAAGGTCTACTCGATTATTAATGGCGACTGGTCGGATAACTCACCCGATCTTCCTTGTGCTCCTGGGCCACAATATGTAGAAATGATTACTGACTCCATTGTGCCTAGCTCGGGAGTAGTTTATATTACACCGGATAGAGATGAGATCCGCATTGTACAGCGTCAATTCTTTGGTGAATGGAACATCTATCCAGAGATATTAGTACATACTGCTGATAATAGCGAAACCATAACTGAATTTGCTGAATACTGTCCAGCGCAGTACTCAGGTTTGAACTTCATAGGTTATATTCAAAATGGAAACGTGTATTACATGACGTGCAATCATTGGGACTTAGCCGAGTGGCAATCACTGGTGCTGTTAGATGGGTCAGAGACATGCTCGAACCTCAACATCATCCGGATCGGTTCCGATGAAGACTATAACTACGTCGTGTATGCAACTTACTTGAGTGAAGATACTGAAGGCGCAGCGACTTACAACTTCCGCGCCCTCGACAACCGCTTTATACCAGCACCTTAAACCGCTCGTTGTGTTTCACATCCTGGCAGAACCCGGCTAATAAGCGCGCGGCTTGCTCCAGGTCTTTCCAACTTAAGGTTTCTGCCGGGCTGTGCATGTAGCGCTGGGCCACATTCACCACC
The DNA here is from genome assembly GCA_964465955.1 of uncultured Planctomycetales bacterium. Classification (GTDB taxonomy): domain Bacteria; phylum 4484-113; class 4484-113; order 4484-113; family JAFGCY01; genus CAYXMN01. The sequence goes on along the minus strand of CAYXMN010000069.1, from coordinate 3,226 downwards.
GCCGTCGGAATGCCGGCACGGGTAATGAAGATGCTGTCTCCGTCCGTCCCGGTGTAGCGCGGTGAAGCTTCGTGCTGCAGATCAATGCGCAACTTCCGCGCCACCTTTTCTAAGCGTTGCACCACAACGGGATGGTTAGCGCTCCCGTGTCCAATCACTGGACCCATTCCAAGCTTGTGATCGCCAAACTTGCGCTTGTCGGTGCCGGGGTGATCAACGCTTTGAGTAACATCCACGGCAATCGCCACATCCGGATTAACTGCGAAAGCACCCATTGAAGCGCCGTATCCGCCGATTTCCTCCTGCACGGTAGCCATTGCCACTATTTTGGCAGCCAGCTTGTCTTTCTTCTCGCTGCAGAGGCGTAGCGCTTCCGCGGCGGTCCAGATGCCGATTTTGTTGTCCAATCCCCGCGCGGTGGCCAGCTCGCCGTTCAACTCACGGAAGCCGTAGTCCACGATAATCGGATCACCAACACGGACGTACTTCTCCGCTTCTTTCTTGTCCTTAGCGCCGATATCGATGTAGATGTTCTCGCCGAACTTGTAGCGCTTGATGTCCTTGCCCCCGCGTGCCGCGCCTTGCAGGTGCGGCGGCAACGCGCCGATCACGCCCTTAAGCTCCTGCCCGTTGGAGGCAAACACGCGCACGCGCATGCTCACCAGAATCTTCGCGTCATACCCACCCAAGCTGCCGACCCACAAAAAACCGTTGTCGTCGATGTAGGTCACCATCAGGCCGATCTCATCGGCATGGCCGGTCAGCATCACGCACGGATCACCCTGGGGATTGAGCACGGCGAATCCGTTGCCATAGCTGTCGGTGTATACCTCGTCAGCATACGGCTTGAGGTACTTGCACCACGCCTTGACGACGGGTGCTTCGAACCCGGTGGGACCCGCCTGGGCCACGAGCGCTTGCAGGAATTCGCGAGCCTGTGTATCCATGCCGGTATTGTAGCGTGCGACACATGATCCGAGTATGCATCAAGGAGATCAAATAGGGTAAGATCACCACGCAGGAGATGAAGCCAAACCACGCAGCAGTGCAGGAACGAAGACGGGCATGCTAGCCTTCTACTTTACGGCATGGGTGCTTGGCTGCCTGGCGCTTGCGCTAGCGCTCATCGCTCTAGTGAACTACCTCGTCGACCCCGCCCTGCTCTATCATCCGCAACGCCACCGCCCCATCCGCGCTCTGCGGGCGCGCAAACTTGACCTGCTCCGCCACCGCCGGGGCGATCCCATCAGAACCCTCGTTTTAGGCAGCTCCCGGGCCTACAACCTGGACCTGTCAGCCGAACCGGCCTTCCCAGCGCCGGTGTTCAACCTGGCAGTCACCGCCGCCTGTACTGAAGATTATCTTGTCTGCTACGACGCCGTATGCGCCCAGCAATCTGCATCGTTGGAGCTGTTGGTCATCGCCTGCGAGCCTCCCGCGTTGCACCCCCATAGCACGCTGCCGTGGGAAGCATACATCAGCAAGGAGTACACCAGGAAGCTTGAGCAGCTGGGGGCATTGGAGCTTGGACCGTTATGGCGCTGGCAACAGCTGTTTAGCCTAGCGCATTTTCGTGAAAGCGCAAACGAGTTGTTACGCCTGCGCAAAGCGCGCAAACTGCAGGCGCTGCATAAGTTCGTGTGGCGCGCTGACGGGTATGGCACTTGGCTCGATAATCCGCTGCGCGAGGCCAACGTGCGCCTCACCGCACGCCAGCTGCGCGCCTACCCGCGCACGGGCCTGCGCTACCGTACGTATTCGCACATCGGCGAACAACGGGCGCGGTGGCTGAGTGAGCTGCTCGCCAGGTGCCAGGCCGCCGGGACGCGGGTGCTGATGTACATTCCCCCGGAGCACCCCGACTTGGTCAACTTGACCGATTTACTGTCCGACGGACGAATATACCCGCTGGTCTCCGCGCATTTGGCTAACGCCCTGACCCAGGTTGACGGTGTGTTTTTCGACTGGCACGCTCCGGCGGATTTAGGCCTTAATGCGGCGGACTTCCGCGACGCGATCCATCCGCGGGATGGCGCGCAGGTCCGGCTGGCTGCGCGACTGGCAGCTGAGTTGACGAAGCGAGGCTGGGCACGCGAAGATCAGGCAAGGTAGACGGCAAGGGCCGGTAGCCGGGTATATTGGAGCGAGGGAGCGATTTGGGAGATACATGATGAAGCTGACTCCGGAACAAGTAATGCTGGTGCAGAGCACCTGGGATGAAATCGCGCCGGTGGCGGACCGCATGGGCGAGGAGCTGTATCAACGCCTGTTCGCCGCGGCTCCAGAGGTGAAGGACTTGTTCAGTGGAGATGCGCGCTCCCAGGGACGCACCTTGACGGCTATGCTCGGCGCATCAGTGACGATGTTGCTGCGCCCGGCGGGCATGACGGCCACGCTTGAAGATTTGGGGCGCCGGCACACCCAAATCGGCGTCGATCCGAAATACTTCCCCGTGTTCCGCGAGGCGATGCTTGGCGCGCTGGGTTCAGAGCTGGGACCGCTGTTCACCGGCGACGTCAAGGCCGCCTGGGGCGCGCTGTTCGACTACCTGGCCGAAGTAATGCATGCGAACATGAAGGCAATGGGATAGGAAGCGCCAGAGCTGAAACATGGGCAGGGCTTCCTCCCTGGCGTGACCGAGATCTACGCTGATGGTGCAGTGATAGTGACCGTATAGGAAGGTTCGGTTGCTTGTGGACGAACAAATACCTCATTATCCGTAAAAGTTACCCGGCAGTGGACAGAGTATTCGCCAGGTTCAGTGTAGGTGTGAGGCTGCGCGGCATCCTCAAGGCTGTATATACTCTGATCTTGCTTGGACATCCAAGCAGCGGTCACATCCTCCCAGCCTGATCCATCGCCGAAGTCAATCTCAACTTTCGAGATATCCCCAGATTTTGTTTCCCCACTACCCACTTGGACATAGACCAGCGCTTCTACGTAGAATGGTGACTCTCCTGCAAAAGCAAATCCTGCTACCCCATCCACCAAAATTCCCATGCTAACACTTCTCAATGTAGGTTCTGGATCGGCATTGTACCCACTTGAACCACACGAAGCTAATACAAGAATGATTGACATCAAAAAGAATAATCTCATCATGTAAAACTCCTATTCCTTAGAACAAATTGTCTGTATCAAGTCTACCAAATTGGTTAACTTCTGGATCAGGTAGATCGTATGATTTATTTTGATTGATCCACCAATAAAGATACGAGGGTGCCCA